>JAPLMH010000154.1 GCA_026387135.1 Candidatus Omnitrophota bacterium
GAAGGCCTTTATCTCACCCGTAGACGCAACATGCGGCCCGCGGCACAGGTCGACAAAGTCGCCGTTCTTATATATGGATACAGTGTCGCCGGGGATCTTCTCTATCAGCTCCACCTTGTATTTCTCACCCATCTTTTTAAATAATTTGACGGCCTCAGGCTTAGTCAGCTCTTTCCTCTCGAAGGCGTGGTTCTTCTTTATTATCTCGCGCATCTTAGCTTCTATTGTCCCCAGGTCTTCCGGGGTAAACGCCTCTTCCCGGTCGAAGTCATAATAGAATCCGTCTTCTATCGACGGGCCTATGCCGAGCTTTGCGTCCGGCCAGAGCTCCTTCACGGCCTCGGCCATCACATGTGATGTGCTATGTCTTAACGCATCTAGATCCATAAACTCCTTTTAATACTGGTGGGCAAGGAGGGAGTTGAACCCTCACGACCTTGCGGCCAAAGGATTTTAAGTCCTTCGTGTATGCCATTCCACCACTTGCCCACGCCGAAACCACTGTAAAGCCCTTTTTTGAAAGGGGAACATTTAGTGGTGGGCAGCACAGGGCTCGAACCTGTGACCCCTACCATGTCAAGGTAGTACTCTAACCAACTGAGCTAGCTGCCCACATGCTTATATAAACTGGAGGCGCGGAGCGGAATTGAACCGCTGTATAATTGTTTTGCAGACAATTGCCTTACCGCTTGGCTACCGCGCCCTATTTCAAAATTATCTTGGCTTGCCATCGGTGCTATGCACCCATTCTACGGAGCCATTCACCCTGACGACATTCCTCCCGAGACCGCTATGGTTTCCGTCCCGGTCGTAAATAATAACTTCCGCTGGGCTCGATGCCTCCGACAGCCCGGAGATGTATTCGTAATCGCTCTTGGCCGCGGTGCCTATCGATTTATTTGCGGGACAATCAAAGACGCTCTCTTCTTTGACATAGCCCGGATATAAGCTTGCCAGGTCCGGCGGGAACTCGTCATTATGGTCCGCCGCATACATATGCAGGCTCAGGCTCAATAACCGTATATTCGCCGAACATTTTATCACGTCGGCCCGCGCGCGCATCTTATTTACGAATGGCGTCAAAGCGGCAAACGTGATCACGAATACCGTGATCACGATCAGTAGCTCCACTAACGTAAACCCTTTTCTCGTCGCCGTCATAAGGTCTAGTGTATTCGAAACTTCAACGCCTTGTCAAGAATAATCTTGGCCAGTTTTGACTTACTTTTATTGAATATTCTCGTCCTGTTGCCAAACCTGTCTATGGTGACCACGTCGAGCGTCTTGTCCCCAAAAACGTTCCTCTTTTTGGTCAATCTATTCGCTATTATAATATCCAGATTCTTGTCTTTCATCTTTTTTAACGCGTTCTTTTCCAGGTTTTCCGTCTCGAGCGCGAACCCTACGGCCACCCTATTCCTCTTCAGCCTGCCTACCTCGGCCAAGATGTCGGGATTCTCTACCAGCTCGATGGATCTGGTACCGCCCTTCTTGATCTTGCGCCCGGCGGAACGCTTGGGCCGCCAATCCGCCACAGCTGCCGTCATGACCACGCAGTCGGACCAGGCCAGGAACCTCAGCACCGCCTTCCTCATCTCATCGGCGCTCTCCACGGATACGAACTTTACCCCTTTGGGCGCCGGCAATAGCGTGGGACCGCTCACTAAAACTACGGAGAGCCCGCGAGACTTTGCGGCGCTGGCTATCTCATACCCGAATATCCCTGTGGAATAGTTTGATATATACCTTACCGGGTCTATCTTTTCACGGGTGGGTCCCGCTGTGACGAGGATACGCTTTATCACTTAATTAGTTTTTTCACTTCTTTGATTATTTCCTGGACCGGAGCGATATGCCCTATGGCGTCATGCCCGCAGGCCAGATGACCTTTTACGGGCCCTACGAACGAATACCCTATCTTCTCTAATTTCGCTATATTTGTCATGACCACTTTGTGGTTATACATATTCTCATTCATAGCCGGAGCTATCAGGACCGGTGCTTTAGAGGCATAGACGACGCATGTCAAAAGGTCGTCGCATATCCCATTCGCCAGTTTCCCTATCACGTTCGCAGTGGCCGGAGCTATCAGGATGAGCGATGCGCTATCCGCCAGAGACGTATGTACAGGCGCCCACTCATCCGGAGGCGCGAAGATGTCGGTCAGCACTTTGTTGCCGGAGAGCGTCTGTAATGTCAGCGGCGTCACAAATTCCAGCGCGTCTTTGGTCACTATGACCTTCACGTCGAACGAATCTTTCCGTAAAAGATTCACGATCTCGCAGGCCTTGTAGGCCGCGATGCTCGCCGTTACACCGACGATCACGGTCTTCCGGGCTTGGCTCATTTCTCTTCTCTTACCTTGTAGGTTATCTTCTCTTCCATTATCTCTTTCATGGCGATATTCGCCGGCTTGAAATCTGCGGGGGCATCGACCAGCTTCTGTGCGCCGTCGGCAAGTTCTATCGTCCTGCGGGAAGCAAGTATCACGAGCTTATATATACTATGCATCTTGTCCAACAGCTTATCTATTGCGGGTCCCTGCATGGGCGTTCTCCTTCTAAAAGTATTATGTCCTTCAGTTTTTTGTAGGCTGCGTCGAGCCTATCATTTACAACTACATAATCATACTTATCTCTGCATGCAACTTCCTGTTTCGCCACCTTAAGTCTGTTCGTTATCGCCTTGGCCGTATCGGCTTCTCTGGATTCAAGCCTATTCTTAAGCTCTTCCATCGACGGGGGCATCACGAATATAAGAACGGAGTTTTGCGGATAGGATTTGCGCACATTCATGGCGCCCTTCACATCTATGCTCAAAAGAACATTCCTGCCTTTATGCAGCAGGTCCTCCACAGCCTTCTTCGGCGTCCCGTACAGGAAGCCGAAGTTCTCCTCGTATTCGAGCAGATCCTTGGCGTCTATCATCCGTATGAACTCTTCGGCGGATACGAAGAAGTAGTCCGCCCCGTTCCTCTCGCCGCGACGCGGAGGTCTCGTCGTAATAGATACCGATTGGTGCAATTTGACTTTGTCTTTGAGTAATTTTTTACACAGGGTGGTCTTGCCGCAGCCGGACGGCGCGGATACTATGAAGATCTTGCCCTTCAGTCCAGTTTTAGGCGTCATTCTATGTTCTTCGCCTGTTCCCGGATCTTTTCGATCTCGCTCTTTATCTCGATAACGTTCTTTGATATTTTGAAATCGCTGGCCTTTGATCCGATCGTATTTATCTCTCTATGAAGCTCCTGTGCGATGAAGTCTATCTTCTTGCCGGCCTCTCCGTTCACGCCGAGAGTCCTTTTAAAATTTGCCAGGTGGTTCTTAAGCCTTGTGACCTCTTCAGATATATCGATATTTTTTGCGAATATGGCCACTTCCATCTCAAGCCTGCCCTTGTCCATCTTGTGTCCGCTGGCAAGGTCTCTGACCCTCTTTTCAAATCTCTCTCTGTACTCTTTGATGCTCAGGTGGGAGCTAGACTTTATCTCGGCAAGCATCTTCTCCATGACCGCTACCCTCTTGATAAAATCTTTATGCAGGGCCTTGCCCTCTTTCTCCCGGTCAATTATCAAAGACCCGAGCGCCGCCGAAAGGGCCCTCTCTATCTTGGGCCATAACACCGTCAGGCTCTCCTGCGTGGCTGCGTAGTTAATGACCCCGGGCAGGCTTATCAGCTCTTTCAAACCGATCGGCTCTTTTAGTCCTAAAGCTTTTTTTAATCCGACTATCCCGGCGTAGTAGCTCTTTGCCAGCTTTCTGTTTATAGCTATGACTTCGTCTTTCGCGATACTGTTCTCGTAAATTATGTTGACGTTGACCTTGCCCCTGCTTATCTTCTTCTGCAAGACCTCCTTGATCCTGTCTTCGAAGGGAGATATGGTTTCCGGCAGCTTCAGGCTGGCATCAAAGAACTTATGATTGACTGTCTTTATCTCGACTATGATCTGTCCGCCCGGGAACTTTGTCTCGCCCTTCCCGAAACCCGTCATGCTTTTGATCACATTACTCTCCTGTTTCTTATGCCCAGATGCGCGCTTCTACGCTCTTCTTAGCTGCCTTGGTAGGATATAGTTCCAGTATTACCTCTTCCGGGGTGAACCATAATTTTATTTCACGCTCGGACTCTTCCGGATTTGCCGACGCGTGGATGGCGTTCTCGTAGACGCCCTTTGTCGTGATCCTGCCATAAGCGCCCCTTATTGAGACGGGGTCCGCCTCTTCAGGATTTGTGGAGCCGCATATATTCCTTACCTTCTGTATGGCGTCTTCGCCGTAATATACCAGGGCCATGACCTTCTTTTTATGGTACTCCCCCATCAGATATTTTAACAGCTCTTCAAAGAAAGGCTTATCCTTTAACATCGCATAGTGCTTCTCGGCAAGCTCCCTGGAGACTTTAACGATTCTCGCGCCGACTATATCGAGCTTTGTTTCCGATAGGCGCGTTAAGATATTCCCCGTGAGCGACTTCTTCAACCCATCCGGCTTTATTAACACTAAGGTGGCTTGATTCATAGTATCTCCTATTTATATATGATTATATTGATATCGCTACAATGAGCATTATATTTAACTACAAATCGTAGGATTTGTCAAGGCTAAACAGATGGGGTTTA
>JAPLMH010000079.1 GCA_026387135.1 Candidatus Omnitrophota bacterium
TACCTGGCTCCGGACATAGCTTACCATCTTGACAAGTACAGGCGCGGTTTCAAAAGCCTGATAGATATATGGGGGCCGGATCACCATGGCTATATACCCCGTATGAAGGCCGCCATCCATGCGCTCGGTTTCGAGAAAGACTCTCTTTCGGTTATCATAGCTCAGCTTGCCACGCTCTACAAGGGCGGCAATGTAGTGAAGATGTCTACGAGGGCGGGTGAGTTCGTGACATTGCGTGAGGTGATGGATGAGGTGGGCAAAGATGTCGCGCGCTTCGCCTTTCTCATGAGGAAGGTGTCGAGCCATCTCGATTTTGACCTCGACAAGGTCAAAGAGCAATCGATGGAGAACCCCGTCTATTACATACAGTATGCCCACGCGCGCATATGGTCGATACTCGAATTCAGTAAGGATGCCAACCTTTCATCCAAATTCAAATCCGGACTTTTAAAGGAAGAGGAAGAGCTCGGGATCTTAAGGATCCTGCGTCAGTTCCCTCTGGTAGTCATAATAAGCGCTAATTCGCTCGAGCCGTACGTGGTCCTTCAGTACCTGCAGGATCTTGCCGCGGCATTCCATTCGTTCTATAATAAGCACAGGGTAGTATGCGACGATCCCGACCTGTCCAAGGCGAGGCTTGTTCTCGTGAATTGCGTCAGGATCGTGCTGGCCAACGGCCTTGGACTGCTCGGAGTATCCCTGCCAAAGAAGATGTAGTGAATGTTCGACGCTATAAAGATCCATTTAAGCGAAGATATAGATATCGAGAAACTGCTGCCTCGCCTGGTAGAGTTTGGCTACCATTCGTGTAAGAGGGTTTCCGAAGAGGGCGATTTTGCGCGTATCGGCGATACGGTAACGATATACCCGCTCACATTTGCCTATCCATTAAGGATCGAGCTCGATGGCGCTAAAGTAGAGCGCATAAGAAGCCTCGATCCTATAACCTACGACCCTATAGAAGATCATAAAGCCGCAATAATCCTTCCTATCAGAGGCATTGCCAAGAAAAAACTGCAGAAGAGGATACTGGATATAGGCGAAGATTCTCCGATAGATAATTTCGTAGATATCGAGCCGGGCGACTATGTAGTGCATGTGGACCACGGCATAGGCAAATATGTAGGCGTCGAAAAAGTAAAGATAGAGAAGAATTACGCCGAACATCTCGTCATAGAATATGCCGACGCCGACAAGCTCTATGTGCCCTTCTCGGACCTGAATAAGGTACAAAAATATCTCGGGTTCGAAAGACGTCCGCCCAGGCTGTATAAACTGGGGACCAAGACGTGGAAGCGGCTTAAGGAGCATGTAAGGTCGGGTGTTAACAAAGTGGCCATGGAGCTTATTGAGCTGCAGGCAAAGCGAGAGGCCGCAGAAGGATTTAAATTCTCACCCGATAAGGACTGGCAGAAAGATTTTGAGGCAGAGTTCCCCTATAAGGAGACCCCGGACCAGGTGCGTTCACTGGTAGAACTCAAGAAGGACATGGAGTCCTCCAGGCCCATGGACAGGCTCTTGTGCGGGGATGTGGGCTACGGCAAGACCGAGGTTGCGTTGAGAGCCGCCTTTAAGGCTGTCATGGACAATAAACAGGTCGTGATACTGGTGCCGACGACGATCCTGGCAGAACAGCATTATAATACTTTTTCTGGCAGGATGAAGAGCTACCCTATAAAGGTGGAGATGTTGTCCCGTTTCAGGACAAAAGAGGAACAGGACCGGATCGTTGAAGGGGTTGCCGGAGGCTCTGTCGACATAGTGATAGGAACACACAGGCTATTATCGGGAGACATAAGATTCAAAGACCTTGGGCTCGTTGTCATCGATGAAGAGCAGCGTTTCGGCGTACGCCATAAAGAATATCTAAAAAAACTGAGGCTCACCGTGGACGTGCTGACCCTTACCGCCACCCCGATACCCAGAACGCTCTATCTTGCGCTCATGGGCGGACGGGATATATCCATTATAAATACGCCGCCGTCCGAAAGGCTTCCGGTCGATACTTTTGTCACCTATTACGATGATAAACTTATACGCGACGCCATATTAAAAGAGAAGAGGCGCGGCGGGCAGATATTCTTTGTCCACAACCGGATCGAGGGCATAGAGGCGATAGCTAAGAAGATAAGGGAGCTCGTCCCTGAAGTGAGCATTGCCGTTGCTCACGGCAGGATGCATGAGAAGTCGCTTGAAGATACGATGATGAAGTTCATAAAGGGCAAGATCGACTGCCTGATATCGACCACGATAATAGAGTCGGGCATCGACATACCTAACGCCAACACGCTCATAATAAACAGGGCAGATATGTTCGGGCTGGCAGACCTCTATCAGCTGCGCGGGAGGGTCGGGCGTTTTACGCGTGCCGCGTACGCATATCTATTGATACCGAAACAGTTCATCATGACGGAAGAATCCCAAAGAAGGCTCGCCGCTATACAGAAGTTCAAAGAGCTTGGCTCCGGCTTCAAGCTGGCAATGGAGGATCTCGAGCTGAGAGGCGCCGGCAATATACTGGGCACAGAGCAGCATGGATATATATATTCGGTGGGCTTTGACCTGTACTGCAGGCTTTTAAAGAGCGCCATTGAAAGTTACAAGACTAAGTGATATAATCATACCCAATATGGCATCATATAGATACATCGCATTACTCATGATCCTGCCTTTGGCCCTTCTTGCAGGCTGCGGGCGCGAGCCCTCTCCCGGCGATAAGCCCCTAGTGACCGTAGCGGATAAACCCATAACTATAAAAGATTTTAAAGATAAGTTTTCAAGGCTTCCAAAGCACTACCAGGCGGTGGCTGAAAAGAATAAGAAGAACCTGCTCGATGATATGATAGTAGAGTCGCTATTCCTCGAGGACGCGTTAAGGAAGGGGCTCGATAAGGATAAGGAGATAAAGGATATACTGGTAGAGGCGAGGAAGAAGATAATAATAGCTAAATTCGTTAAGACCGAGGTTGACGACAAGGTGAAGGTGTCGGAAGACGAGATGAAGGCATTTTACGAGGAGCACAAAGACGAGTTCAAGACGCCCCAGATGTGGAGGGCCTCGCATATACTTGTGGCCAGCGAAAGTGAGGCCAAGGATATAGTTGCTGAGCTTTCGAAAGGGAAGGCCTTTGAGGATATTGCGCGCGCTAAGTCTATAGACGCTACATCGTCGCGCGGCGGAGACGTGGGATATTTCCGGAAAGGGCAGGTCGTGCCGGAATTCGAAAATACCTGCATAGGCCTTAGCGTGGGACAGACGAGCGCCATCGTGCATACGCAGTTCGGATACCACATAATAAAGTTGACCGACAAGAAGAGCGAAGCCCTCGAGCCCTATGAAAGCGCCAAGCCTAAGATAGAGAATGCGCTGAGGCTCAAAAAGAGGAACGAATTGTTCGATAAACTGGTAGTCTCCCTGAAAGAGAAGTACCGCGTGCGCATCGAAGATGATGCCATGAAGTCTCTTGAGGCAAAGTAGGTCATGAAGAAGATAATATCCACGCTGATGATCATCATTGGTCTCGCGGCCTTTGCTGCGTACGCCCACGCCGCGGTCGTGGACAAGATAGTGGTGGTCGTCAATAACGAGATCATCACGCAGAGGGAAGTGGATATGATGCTCGCTCCGATATATGAACAGTATAAAACCATGTATAAGGGCACAGAGCTGATAAAGATGCTCGAGGACGTCAGAGAGAAGATATTGAAACAGCTTATAGAGGACCGGCTGATATTCAGCGAAGCGAAGAAGCTTAATATAGTCATAAATGATAAAGAGGTCGACGCAAAAGTAGACGAGATGAAAAGCAAGGTGGGCACTGAGGTGGATCTTGAGAATATGCTCCATGAGCAGAACCTGACCCTCAATGAGCTTCGCGCCAGATACAAAGAGAAGATAATGATACGTAAGCTCATAGACCAGAAGGTCGGCGCCAAAATAATCATAACTCCCCTTGAGGTCAAGAATTATTATAACAATAACAAGGATAGTTTCATGCAGCCGGAAGAGGTCAGGCTGAAGACCATATTGATAAAACCCAATAAGGAGCGTGGCGACGAGGCAGGATCCCTTCAACTCCTGAAAGATATCGTGAAGCGCCTTAAGGAAGGCTGCGAATTTGAGGGCCTGGCGAAGGAGTATTCGGACGCTCCCGGCGCCGCCGATGGCGGGATGATGGGCTATGTCAAGAAGGGCGACCTTATGCCGCAGATCGAAAATATAGTATTTAGTCTGAAAGAGGGCGAGATAACGGATATCATACAGTCGCCACTGGGATATCACATATTTAAGATAGATGAAAAGAAGATCCGCAGGATGAGAGAACTGCCGGAGGTTCGTCAGGATATCGAGGAGTACCTTTACAGGGAAAAGGCGAGCCAGAGGTTGAAAGGATGGATAGATTCTCTCGCCAAGAGCGCCTACATTGAGTTCAAGTAAACAGCGCATTCTCATCACTATGGGTGACCCCGCCGGCATCGGGCCGGAGGTTACCGTCAAAGCATTATTGGACCGCAGCATCTCAAAGTTAGCCCACTTCCAGGTCATAGGGGACTTCACGGTAATAGACAGGGTAAGAAAGAGCTTAAGAGTTAAGCCGGAGATATCGCTTCTGGACCTCGCCAATGTCAGTACCACAAACTTCGCTTTCGGAATTCAGAGACCAGCGTTCGGCAAGGCTTCTATGGAGTATATAGATGAGGCGCTGAAGCTTCTTAAGGCCGGCGCCGCTGATGCTTTAGTTACGGCGCCGGTGAATAAATCATCGATAAGAAGCGCCGGGTTCAAAGAGTTCGAGGGCCATACAGAATATCTTGCCCAAATGTCAGGCGCGAAAGAGTTCGCCATGATGTTCGTCGGCAAGCATTTAAAGATAACGCTCGTTACCCGGCACATCGCTCTAAAGGACGTGGCGCGCACAATAACGGAAGATATGATATTTAAGACCATAAGTATCACGCACGAGCATCTAAAAAAATACTTTGGAATCGAAGAACCCAGGATAGCGGTGGCGGGCTTAAATCCCCACGCTTCAGACAGCGGCCTCTTCGGCGACGAGGAAGCAAGATTAATAATCCCTGCCATCAAAAAGGCCTCCATCACGATAAAAAATATTTATGGCCCGCTTTCTGCCGACGCGGTATTTTATGAAACGCTTAAGGGAAAGTTTGACGCGGTAGTGGCGATGTACCACGACCAGGCGCTCGCGCCGTTCAAGACGTTATATTTTAACGATGGTGTCAATCTGACCCTCGGGCTCCCCTTTATAAGGACATCCCCGGACCATGGAACGGCCTTTGATATAGCCGGCAAATCAATAGCAGATCCTACGTCGATGAAGGAAGCCATCCGTCTAGCATGCTCACTCAAACCCAGTTAAAAGCAGTATTTCAAAAATATGACTTCTCTCCGCTGAAGAGATTCGGAGAGAACTATCTTATCGACGGTAACGTCAAGGACGGGATAATCGCAGAAGCAAGCCTGGCTCCCGGCGATACGATACTGGAGATAGGTCCGGGCTTCGGAGCGCTCACCCTTGATCTGGCGGCAGGATCGGCGGCGGTATTCGGTGTAGAGAAAGATAAGAAAGCTTTTGAGATACTCAAAGATCTTGTAAAGGACGGCCTGCCTAACCTTAAAATATTCAATGAAGACATCCTGGAGTATGATATTAGCAAGATCTTTACCGGCAAAAAGATAAAAGTCGTCGGCAATCTCCCATACTACATAACAACGCCCGTCATAGAATACATAATCGAAAATAGAGATATCATAGATAGCGCCCTGATATTGATGCAGAGAGAGGTTGCAGATCGTCTGCTTGCGCCTGAGGGCTCAAAAGACCGTGGCTCGATAAGCTGTTTTGTGCAGTATTACACCAAGCCGGAATATCTATCTACCATAAACAGGGCTTCTTTCTATCCGGTCCCGGGCGTCGACTCGAGTCTCGTGAGGCTCAAGATCCTCGATAAGCCGGCTCATCAGGTAAAAGACGAAGCCGTCTTCTTCAAAATAGTCAGAGGCGCCTTCAATCAAAGGCGTAAGTCCATAATCAATTCTCTCTCCCGCGAAGCGGTCTTGAATATTCCCAAGGCTGAGTTGATGAGCATATTAAACAAGCTCAAGATCGATCCAACCTCAAGGCCCGAAGTCCTGCCGCTAAAATCCTTTGCGGATATCTGCAACGAAGTCTGTTAAAATTGACAAAGCCAGATTGGTATGGTAACTTATACTTAGATAAGGACTTATACCGTGCAAATAGATAAAAAAGCCGTCACAAAAGTAGCCCTTCTCTCGAGATTGGAATTGGATGAGAAGGAGACGGAGCTCTATTCGACCCAATTAGCTGCTATATTATCATATATAGATAAGCTGAATGAGATAGACACTAAAGATGTCCTGCCCACAAGCCATGTTCTACCTAACCTCAAGAACGTGTTCAGAAAAGACTCTCTTAAAAACTCTCTAGATGCAGCCGATGTCCTCAGTAATGCGCCATCCAAAGAAGGTGATTTTTTCAAAGTCCCGCAGGTCATAGAAGGGAAGTAGATGGAAAATCTTTATTCGCTGACCGCCCACGAACTGAAAGAAAAAATAGATAAAGGCGCTCTTACCCCATCCGATATCCTCGATTCATTATTCAAAAGAATAGAATCTCTCGATAAAAAGATAAAAGCTTTCGTTACCCTGAATAAGAACGCCGCATCCCTTCTGTCGAAAGATAAGGCCGGAAAGTTATACGGGATACCCGTTCTTGTGAAAGATAATATATGCGTCAAGGGCGAAGCTACAACATGCGCATCCAGGATGCTGAAAGGCTTCAAGCCGCCGTACGACGCCACGGTCATAAAGAGACTTAAAAACGAAGGCGCCGCCCTCATAGGGAAAGCCAATATGGATGAATTCGCTTTCGGGTCATCCTGCGAAACTTCCTGCTACGGTCCCACAAAAAACCCATGGAATACGGATAGGATACCGGGCGGTTCTAGCGGCGGCTCCGCTGCCGCGGTGGCCAGCGACGAGACCATACTGGCGCTCGGTTCGGATACGGGTGGATCGATCAGACAGCCGGCAAGCCTCTGCGGGGTAGTGGGCCTGAAGCCCACATACGGGAGAGTATCCAGATACGGTCTTATAGCTTTCGCTTCGAGTCTCGACCAGATAGGGCCTATCACAAAAGATGTGAGAGACTCCGCACTCGTGATGAATGTTATCGCAGGATACGACGAGATGGATTCGACGTGCGTCGATATGCCCGTTCCCGATTATACCAAGTCGCTTCTTAAAGACGTCAAGGGTCTAAAGGTAGGAGTCCCAAAAGAGTATTTTATTGAGGGCATAGACAAAGAGGTTGAAACGAGCGTGCGAAGATCGATAGATATCTTACGGGATCTCGGCGCCAAGATCGTGGAGATAGCATTGCCCCACACACAATATGCGGTCAGCACATACTACATAGTCGCTCCCGCTGAAGCGAGCTCCAACCTGGCGCGATTCGACGGCGTACAATATGGGTTCAGGGCTCTGGATGCCAAAGACCTGATAGATATGTACATTAAGACGCGTTCGAAAGGATTCGGCAACGAGGCTAAGAGAAGGATACTCCTGGGCACATACTGCCTCTCCACAGGTTATTACGACGCCTATTACCTTAAGGCCCAAAAGGTCAGGACCAAGATAAAAGAGGATTTTGATAACGCGTTCAAACTGTGCGATCTCGTAGTAACTCCGACAACGCCCACTCCGGCATTCAAGATAGGAGAGAAGACCAAAGATCCGCTGAGCATGTATCTGTCCGACATATTCACCATCTCTGCCAATCTGGCGGGACTTCCGGCCATATCGATCCCATGCGGGTTCTCAAAAGACTCTCTTCCTATAGGGCTGCATATGCTTGCAAAACCATTTGATGAAGAGACATTATTCAGGGCGGCATATG
>JAPLMH010000103.1 GCA_026387135.1 Candidatus Omnitrophota bacterium
AATAATCCGCCATCTATGAGAACCACCTTATTTTCCCCTCGAATATAAAGGAAGTTATCCGGATTCTCATCCCGGAGCATAAGGCCGGTCTCGCGCTCGATATCTGTTAAGAGCGTTTTGATCTGTTCTCTGATGTTGCCCAATATGCGGGGATCTTCCTTTAACGCGTCTTTAACTTTTATAGCATCAATGCCTTTGGTCATGATCGCTATGCATCGCCCTTTATCGTCTTTTATGGCGCCGCGATATTCTACTATTCTGCCGCCAAAATCATGTTTTCGCAGTGTTTCCCATGCAGAAACTTCCTCCCCCATTATATATGTAGTATGTTCTATGTCTTCGGGCCCTAATGCGCCGCCGACCAGCTTCAAAAATCTTAACTCGCCGCCGACTTTGATGACCCAAACGGTGTCATAGAATCCGGAACCTATGAAGACGTACTTGTCATCCGGCTTTATTACCAGGTCCTTATTTCTGTGCTGTTCCGGTAGATCGGCCATCGTTACTTCCTGAAGTAGGATGCCCTGATCTTCAAGATTTTTTAACAAGTCACTTATAGCGGGCTGGCCCGTTATATTCACCTTTATCTCGATCGGAAGGGCGCCTTCTATTACAGCTTTATACTCTTTAAACAGTGTCGGGTCAGTGGCAAGCGCTAAATTCGTAATGGCTCCCCGGATCTTGACCCTATCTTTTTCACTACCCTGTATTTTGCCTTCTTCTAAAAGCTTGGCTACTATTTGGGCTTTATTCCACAGATCCTTATCATCCATTCTTGTGATGAGGGCTTTGGATTCCTCGTCGCTGAGCTCGATATTGGTCCCTGAGGGCCAGTGAGCATGGCTTAAAATATACTGCAGCCAGCTTCTGGCATCATTTATTTGACTGAATTCTATTCTTCCACTGTCCGTGCGCGATAATGAATGCTCAAATTTAAAATCCCCGCTCTTCAGATCTTTCTGTATCTTTATGAAGAGAGCGTGGATCGCATCAAAATCTTCTGGCTTCGTAGCGCTTAATTCATCAAGATACGCTGACAGCGTTGGAATTGCCGGAGGCGTTAACGGTGCCGGCGCAGCCGCCACTTCTCCTGCCGGGACAACCATAGCCCTGCCCCCCACTAAACTAATCGCGCCACTTATGGCATTTACCGCTCCTGCCATCACTTGCGGCGTTAAAGGCGCATCGACCTGGGCCTGGCTGCTCGATGTCGCCAAATATTTATCGGTACTGCCGCGTACATTATTTTTAATTTCAGACTTCTCTTTTTCGGCAAGTACCCTGTATGCCTGCTTCCTGCTTGCGACCCTGTCGAATTCTTCGTCAAAATCTTTCCTGGCCTTCGCCTTGTTCATGGAGCCGGCGATCGATTCCGCCAGCATCTCCTTCGTGGTATTCTCCAGCCTCGAGAGCCTCTCCTCGAAGGAAGGGGTCTTGCCGTTAGCGGCGCCTTTTATTCTGTGGGAATTTTTATACTCTTCCACCTCTTTTGGGGTGGAGAGCCTGTTCTCGATCGTCCCGTCTTTCAGTATCTCGACAGTCCTGTAGCCGTACGTCCACACAAAAGG
>JAPLMH010000170.1 GCA_026387135.1 Candidatus Omnitrophota bacterium
GAGAGATTGCCCATAATTCTAAGTTAGATTTTTTCTTAACAGAGATAGTCGTGGGTAAGAATGGCGATTTTTTAGTGACTGAGCAAATTAATGTTCATCCAGATATGCGTCGAAAATCCAAGTTTAATAATGGTATGCCCGATGAAGCGGTGGATAGAATTATTAAAAATATAGTTTGTTCCGTAAAACAGAAGACGAGATACGATAAGTAAACAATTAAATTCATGCTTAAGAAGTTTTGGAATGTGACGATATTAGATGTTGATCCGGTGAGGGGTAAACTTACTATCTATCGAAAGAAACGCGAAGCAGGGCAAGTCACTCATATGCTAACGACTGTTTTTGTAGGATCTATGGCTAAAATCAAGGATACAAGTGGTAAGCGTCTCAAGCTTTCCGGTATTGTACCAAGGGACAGAGCCACTATAGGTTATATGATAGAAAGCGGGATGTTAATTGCTTCGCATATTGTTATTGATAAATACGAAGGGAGGTGAGGGAGATGGTTAAGACAACGATGTTTATTTTGATTTTGTTTGTAGCGCTTGGTGTGGTGGGGGTGGTTGCTCCTGTTTATTCTCAGGAAAAAGTTGAGCAATCAGCGGTTACCCTTGTTTCAGGAGAGGTAGTCTCCGTAGACCTGGTGAAGTCTGCCGTGATCATTAAGCAAATTAAGGATCCGGTTGCCGGGATTTATGAGAATCAGTCTATTCCAGTTTTGCCTGAAACGAAAATCACCAAAGGCGATGCTGGCTTGAAACTTTCTGATCTCAAAGCGGGTGATAAGGTATCGGTTAAATGTGTTGCCGATGATAAAGGTAAGCAGAAAGTAGAAAGTATTTCAGTAGAAGTAAAGTAATTAGTAGTCGAAAAAATAGGAGCGGCGAATGTCGTATCTGTCGCCGCTCTTATTTTTAAAATAGAATAATACCCATATGAACGAACTGACTACAACCCTGCCGGAATTGCCGGATATATTGACCTTAGTTGCGCGACATACGCGCAATGAGTCTATGCGTCTTTTTTTGCTAAGATGGGAGAATATCATTTACGCTATTATCGCCGCATTTTTCCTTATTACTATTTTTTGGATAGCGGGAAGAAAAAGGGCGGTTATACCGGAAAAGTTGCAGAATTTCGCGGAACTCGTTATTGGGTCCTTCGATGATTTTGTAACCAGCGTTCTTGGTCAGAAGGGGAGAAAGTTTACCCCTTTTATCGGTACACTGTTTTTATATATCCTAACTATGAATCTCATGGGACTTATCCCGTTTTTGAAATCTCCGACTGCCAATTGGTCTATGACGCTTGCTTTGGCTTTATGCGTATTTGTTTATGTGCAATATACCGCTTTTAGAGAATTTGGTTTTTTGGGATATTTCGATCACCATATGGGAAAGCCCCGTGGCGCAATGGCCTTCACCGTAATTTTTCCTTTGTTTTTCTTCTGCCTGCACTTGATTTCAGAATTAGTGCGGCCGCTTACGCTCTCGCTTCGTTTACGCAGTAATATATGGGGTGACGATCTTCTTCTTGCTATTTTAAGCCAGTTTGGAATAATGGGACTACCATTAATTTTATTCAGCACATTTTTATCGCTTATTGCGGCAGTAGTGCAGGCCGCCGTATTTTGTTTATTAACTACTGTGTATTTTGCACTTATTGTGCAAAATGAGGATGATAAAAAAAAGGAGGCTATACATGGATTATAAGTTTGCACTTGCATTAGGGTTGCCGCTTTCAGTAGGAATCGCCGCCGTTGGCTCGGCTCTTGGTCTGGGCCGCGCGGTTGCTTCCGCTATGGATGCGACAGGAAGACAGCCTGAGGCATCAGGCAAGATTATGGTTACTATGATTATCGGCTGCGCACTGATAGAAGCAATTACCATTTATGCGCTTGTTTTTGCTTTTAGTTTGGCTGGAAAACTTTAATAAAGTACCAATATGGAACTTCTGAAACTTCTCAATTTTAATGAGATCATTGTCCAGGTTATCAGTTTTCTTATCCTTTTGTTTGTGCTGCGTATTTTTGCCTGGGGGCGCATACTTAGCATTCTCCAATCACGCCGGGAACGAATAGCTAACGAGTTTAATGCGATTGATGAGGCGAAGGCTGATGCCGCACGTTTAAAACGCGAATACGAGACTCATCTTGGGGAAATAGAGCAGAAGGCCAGAGGGCTTATTAATAAAGCGGTTGAAGATGGACATAGGATAACATATGAGACGCGTAAGATCGCCTATGTTCAAGCGCAGGATATTATTTCGGATGCGCGTAAGAATATCGCTTATGAGCTTAAAAGGGCTCAAGATGAGGTAAGGGATAAGATCGTGGACTTGGCTATTGCCGCGGCAGAGACAGTTATTCGCGAGAAGTTTACCGAGAAAGAAGACCAAAGAATAGTAGAAGAGTTTATTAAAAATATTGATAAGGCAGAATGATCAAAGATCGAGTTATAGTCATACGCTACGCTCAGGCATTTATTGGTTATGTCCGCGATGGGATCGGAGTAGAGCAAGCGCTCGTTGACATACGAACGCTCAGAAATCTCATTCGCGATAATTTTGAATTTAAAGAATTTCTTGATAGCGCTGATATAACCGCGTATGAAAAAGAGCAGCTTTTAGAAAAGGTATTAAAAAATGAAATCTCACTGGAAACCATAAATTTTCTGAGACTGCTTCTTGAGAAAAAACGTATTGTAAATTTTTCTGATATCGCCGAATATCTGCTTTTAACGTACGCGCACGAGGGTGAAGAAGAGGCGCTTTTGCGCACAAGCCTTCCGCTCGACATAGGGCTTGTTAAGCGAATCGAGGAAAAACTTTCCGAGAGATATGGTAAAAAGTTTAAGTTTTACATTGATCTTGATGGTTCTCTTCTCGGTGGCGTACAGGTAGTCATCGGAAATACTATTCTTGACGGATCTGTTCGCAAAAGACTTTTAGATTTGAAAGAGAAACTTAAAGAGATAGAGGTAAATTAGATGGTATTAAAACCCGGAGAAGTCACCGCGATCCTGCGGCAGGAACTGGAAAAATACAAGACTCGGCTGCGTGTCGAAAGTATCGGTACAGTTATTCAGGTAGGCGATACTATCGTGCGCGTGCACGGCCTTGATGACGTTATGATGGGAGAGCTAGTGCAGTTTCAGGAGGATATCACCGGAATGGTATTGAATCTTGAAGAGGATTCTGTAGGAGTAGTTATTTTTGGAACAGATAACCCTGACCAGAAGATACGGGAGGGGGATACTGTAAAACGCACGGGAAAGATCGTCCAGGTGCCGGTGGGCGCGGCGCTATTGGGCCGCGTGGTCAATGCCCTCGGACGTTCTATTGACGGTAAGGGTTCGATCAAAGCCTCTAAATATAGACCTGTTGAAGCAGCAGCTGCGAACGTTGTTGAGCGTCAGCCGGTGAATGAATCTCTCGAGACAGGGATCAAGGCAATCGATTCCCTCACTCCGATAGGGCGCGGCCAGCGCGAGCTTATCATTGGTGACCGTCAGACCGGAAAGACAGCAATTACTATTGACGCTATCATAAATCAGAAGGGCAAAGGGGTATACTGCATATATTGCGCCATAGGACAGAAGATCTCCAGCGTAGTCGCGGTATCGCAGACTCTTGCTAAATATGGGGCGATGGAATATACAACTATTGTAAGCGCCTCAAGCCGCGCGTCAGCGTCGTTGCAATATCTGGCTCCTTATGCCGCTACGGCGATGGCTGAGGAACTTATGTACTCCGGGAAGCACGCGCTTATTATCTACGACGATCTTTCTAAGCACGCTCAGGCTTATCGCCAGCTTTCCTTATTACTTAGTCGTCCACCTGGCCGAGAAGCGTATCCGGGAGATATATTTTATCTTCATTCGCGGCTTCTTGAACGAAGCGCTAAACTTAACGATGCTCTTGGCGGAGGTTCGATTACCGCGCTCCCTATTATTGAGACTCAGGCAGGTGACATCTCAAGCTATATACCCACGAACGTGATCTCTATAACGGACGGGCAGATATATCTTGATGCTGATCTCTTTTATGGCGGCGTTCGTCCCGCAGTGGACGTGGGACTTTCTGTCTCCCGCGTCGGCGGCAAAGCCCAGATAAAAGCGATGCGTCAGGTTGCCGGTAAATTGCGCCTGGACCTCGCTCAATACCGTGAACTTGTGACATTTACTCAATTTGGAACAGAGCTTGATAAGACAACTCAAGCCCAACTTACCAGAGGAGAGCGTATGGTAGAGGTTCTGAAACAGTCTCAATATGAACCCCTTTCAGTGGTACGGCAGGTAATAATCCTTTATGCCGGTACTAACGGGTTTCTTGATGAAATGCCCGTTTCGGTTCTCGGCGATTTTGAAAAAGAATTCTACTTATTTCTGGAAAAAGAGTTCGCCGAAGTACCATTTGCGATCGAGAAGAGTAAAGAATTGACTCCCGAGATCATCGCGAAGCTTAACGAAGCACTTCGTCGATTTAAGGAGAGGCAGAAAGCGACGGAAGATAATGCCGCAGTCGCTTAAAGTAATAAAAGATAGGATCGTAAGCGTTGAAAATACCAGGAAAGTGACTGGCGCCATGCAGATGGTGTCTCTGGCAAAGCTCAGTCGCGTGGATAAGATCCTTTACGCTATACGGCCCTATGCGCTTAAGCTTGAGGGAA
>JAPLMH010000151.1 GCA_026387135.1 Candidatus Omnitrophota bacterium
TAAAGAGGGAGGCTTTAGGTTCCCGGGGCACGCGTTCTTTGATACGCGCGAAAGGGAGAAGGTTATAGAGCTAAAGTATTAGCTCTTGCGAAAAAATGGGCTTTTTGCTATGGTGGGGGTGTCTTTAGTCTAGTCTAACACATCTGCTAAATTGGACAGATCACTTCCCGCTCAACATTTGGATCGCGACACCTGCAACAACACTTATACCTATCAAGAGACCAATAATAGAAATAGTATCTTTCATATCCTTGTTCTCTTTCACAAGCACAAGCATTCCCAAGCCCGCTCCGGCACACAAGCCCGCTACCATCGAACCAAAACTTATCGCGCCTTTCGCAAAGAGTCCGGCCAACAGGACCGAAGCAAAACAATTTGGTATAAGCCCTATCATCGAAGCAAGGAACGGCTGGAATATTGTGCCGTTCAAAAGAAATCTTTCGATCCTGTTATAGCCGACAAAATATACCAAATAATTCAAGGCAGCTGAAAATATAAATAAGAATAAGAATATTTTGGCCGTATGCCTGAGAGGATGGATGAGTAAAGACTTTATCTTTGAACGCTCCTTATCTACCCCGTGTGAACAGCATCCTGAGTGGCCCATGATCGCATCTTCACTTGTCACATCTACATGATTAACCCTCTTTAATTTGGACATCTTCATGGAATGCAGCACAAGATCAACCGCCATGCCTGCCGATATCGCAATGGCCACTTTTATCACTATAAGCACCCCTACCAGATGCGCCAATCTAGGTATCGATAAAAGTATAGGCACAGCTTCGTCCGAAGTCGATAAGAATACCGCAAGTAATGTGCCTACGGATATGACCCTCTTTACGTATAAAGCGGATGCAACAACGGAAAAGCCGCATTGCGGTATACAGCCTAAGAGCGCCCCCAGGACCGGTCCAAACTTATGGAGATGCGCCAGGCCAGACCCCATGCGGTCGCTATAGCGGTATTCAAGAAATGAGACAAAAAAATAGACCGCCGCCAATAAAGGCAGCAGTCTTATCGTATCCGTGAAAGCGTCTATCAATAAGTGCATTTTACGCTATTATTGCGGGCCTGCCCGGAGCGTGGGTTGGATTGCGACAGCCAGGTCATATTACAGTTATGCTTCACCCAGTCCTTTACACTGAAATGGCCTATGAAGCGGAACATGGCGTTTCTGAAGTGGAGCTGAATAAGCGAGGCAAATGCCCTGCGTAGAGAATAAAATTTCAGATACGCCTGCAGAGCGTTCATCTGCAGATCTCTTGCCGATAACAATTTCGGGGTGAATACGACATGCTGGCCGTCATAAAGGCTCCAGTCTTTTGTGAAGATCCTCTTCTCGGCATCAAGAGATTCATAGACCCTAGTGCCCGGAAACGGGGTGAGTATCGCCATCTGTATGGTATCTATCTTATGCTTTATGGTGAACTTTAAGGTCTCCCATATGGCGCTTTTGCCGTCGTCCTCTCCCCCCAGGATGAACATACCGTGGATCTTTATCTTTCTCCTGTGAAAAGAACGGATAGCGTTCACGATATCATCGAGGGTCTGCCTCTTCTGGTAGGCCTGCAGGGTCTTTGGGTTTATCGACTCAAAACCCACACATACGGCCCTGCATCCGGCATCCGCCATCAGCCTTAATAGCTCTTTATCTTTGGTAACATCGCAGCGCACCTGGCAGTTCCAATGATTCAGCTTATTCTTTAAGAGCAACTCCAGCAGGAGCCGGGTGCGTTTTGGATCGGCTGTAAAGTTATCGTCTACGAAGAAGAACGATCTCGTGCGCCTGGACTTCATCTCTTTTATGATATTTTCGGCGCTGCGGAAACGGTATTTACGGCCGAATATCTTTGTGACCGAGCAGAAACTGCAGTCAAAGGGGCATCCTCTGGACGTGGAGATAGGCATGGTAAGGAACGAAGGCCAAAAACCTTTGATCAATGTGAAATCTGGATTGGGTAATGTGTCGAGGTCCTCTACCGGTGTGCCATAAACGATAGGATCTTTTATTCTGCCTTCAACTATATCAACGATAACATTGTCGGCCTCCCCCACCACCACCTGTCTGCAGAACGGAAGCGCCTCTTCCGGAAGCAGGCTTGCGTGAACGCCGCCAATGATCACCTTCTCTTTGGGGAATTGCTTGGCTATCTCATAGCCCCGCTTGGCTGTTGAGGTTAAAATGGAGATGCCGATGAGATCCGCGTTGAGCTTCGAATAATCGGGCTTATTGATATCTTCGTTGTAGATCTCGACCTCATGCCCGCTATTCTTTAAGATGGTACCGATGTATATCGGGCCCAATAGAGGCATGGCCGCCTTGCTGTAGACATTACCTTCCGAAGCTGTAGGCTCTATGAGAACTATCTTCATTTAACGCCTTAGAAGAGGCGCGGAGGAGATCTGCATCATGGTGATCTGCTGATGGACGTGACAGTAGGTTTCAGGATTGTAGATGCTCAAAATATGCCCACACCCTGAAAATTTGCAGACCCTGCGCTTCTTGTTCGTCTTTATCTTTCCTTTATACACCATTTGCTACCCCCTTGGACACATCATACTCCTATCCCGGCCGTTTGTCCATCGGTATCTATAAGCTTGAGTTTCCGTGATTTTAAGGTTATAATGGCACGATATAGGGAGGACACATTGGCAAGAGATAACTACTCATATAAAAAATATGCCAGGGAGCTGGCAAAGAAGAAGAAGAAAGAGGATAAGCTGCAGCGTAAACTCGATAAGAAGAACGCCGCGACCACAGAGGAACCCGGACAGGTCCCGGGCGAAGAAGGGCGAGCTAACCCCGGCCTTTAACGCCCTTACCGAAATCGAATACCTCTTTTTCAAAACGTATCCTTATCGGAACCCCCTCGAAATCGTAACTCTTCCTGAAGAAGTTCTCCACGAACCTTTTTAAATTTTCACTTACGTCTTTTGGGGACTTAACGCCTAAAATAAATCCCGGGGGCATTACGCCTTCCTGTTTAAGGAATTTAAACTTTATCCTTTTACTGCTTATCTCAGTGGCATTATTCAGTGATTTTAGTATCTCCATAAGCTTATCGGGCTCGATCAAGGTCTTGGACTTCTGGCATATCGACCATATGGCATCGAGGCTCGTCTTAACGTTCCTTCCCGTCTTACATGATATGAATACGACCGGAAAATCTTTTACGACGTTCATATTCATTATCAGTCTGTCCCTGTATTTAGATGTCTCGGCGTCTTTTACGAGATCCCACTTATTCACAGCTATGACAAGCGCCTTGCCCTCGTCGAGACACAACTCTATTATGCGCATGCTGTCTTTCGTCAGCCCTTCGGCGCCGTCGATAAGCACTATCGCCACATCGCAGCGGTTTATCGCTTCTTTAGAACGGACACTCCCATAGAAGTCCGACGCCTCGTTTATCTTCGCATTATGCCTTATGCCCGCGGTATCTATGAGTATATAGTCCCTATCCTTATATTTAAAATCGATATCGATAGCATCCCTGGTAGTGCCGGCGGTGGAATGGACGATGACCCTCTCCTCATTTAATATGCAGTTCAGATATGAAGACTTGCCGACATTCGGGCGCCCTACGATGGCGACCTTTACGGATCTGGTATTGTCTTTGGCGTCGCTCTTATCTATGCTCTTGGCCAGATCGTTACATAATTTATCGATCCCCCTTCCGTGCATCGCCGAAACGGCATAAGGCTCTCCGAGGCCCAGCTCAAAAAACTCCGCAGTCTTTCCCTCATCGGCTTCACTATCGATCTTATTCACCACAAGATAGACCTTCTTCGAACTCTTTCTGAGCATCGACGAAAGATCCCTGTCCTGCCCCACTATGCCGGCGATGCCATCCGTGACGAACAATATGATATCCGCTTCCGCTACCCCTATGCGGATCTGTTTTAATACGAGCTCCGCCATATCACCGGGAGCGGCCGCTTCGAACCCTGCCGTATCGATAATAGTGAAGCCCTTCCCCTTCCATCTGATATCGGCGTGAAGCCTGTCGCGCGTGGTGCCCGAACGAGGCTCCACTATGGCCTTCCTGGACCCGACGATCCTGTTAAAAAGGGACGATTTGCCGACGTTCGGCCTGCCGACTATGGCTATTTTGAATAAATTGACGCTATTCATGATAAGATATCTTACCATAGTCGGTCAGATAGAGCCATCTAATCGTTTTAAAATATTTGTAAATAGTTGTAGCTAATCTCCCGGAATTACGGTATAATACCGGCCGATAGTAAATGTAGCTGGGAATCTTAAACCTTGAGGTTTTTTCCTTTAGCTGTTATTTGCTATTATTTTAGATGGAAGGAGGTAGCAGGCAATGGTAAAAGGAAAAGTAAAGTGGTTCAATGATGCTAAAGGATATGGCTTCATCACACCTGATGATGGCAAGGATGTATTTGTTCATCACAGCGTCATTCAGGGTGATGGTTTTAAGTCTTTGAAGGAAGGCGAGGAAGTTGAGTTCGATATCACGCAGGGACCCAAAGGCGAACAGGCAGCTAACGTAAAGAAGCTGTAAACAATAAAGCTGTAATACGAGAACGAGACCCGGTAATTTACCGGGTCTCGTCTTTTATTTGGGGCGGCTTATAGCTAATGATTCATTTGATCGTTTCTTCGCTATTGCTCTCCATCCCCGGGGGGACCTTGTGCCATTTGTAACCTTTGACGGCATCTTGATATCCCCTGTCAAAAAGTTTCCTCATCTGTTCCGGATCGAACTCCTGTTTCTTTCCGGGCCTAAAGTCCCCAGGAATAAATGCGAGGTTATAATCATTGCCTCTTTTTTGCATGTAAGTGTATATCCTATATGTATCGCCAATGCCCTGGGTATTGATCATGGTATCGAACATCTGGCCCGCTATAGAAGGCAGGTTATCCTTCACCGGTTTATAGCCCGGGTCAACATATCCGTTGCGTATTATATATGCCTTCCCTTTTATTTTTGAAGGATCTATGCCCATCTGCTTTGCAACGCCTTCCTGGCCTTCCAATATCTTGTACAAAGTAAAGACCTGCGCTATGGTCCCGCCATCGACGTGCATTTCATCGTACGATTTATCTCCTCCGTGCACGTTAAAAAATACCGGCGGGAAGATCATCGGGATCGCAGCCGACGCCCGGATGACTTTCCGAAAAAGCTCTACATCGCCCCTTTTGGCGATGGCTCCCATATCCCATATGACGAGGCGCTGAGCGTCCAGATAGGCCGTGCCCACGTAAAGCCTGCGCCCTTTCTTATGCTCCTCAGCTATCTTCTCCAACATATCATCAGTGATGTACTTCTTAAGCTGTTTCACTAACGGCGCGTTGCTGGCCAGGGAATCACCGAACAGGATTCTTAGCGGGCCCTTCATACTCATAACATCTTTCGTGGACATGGTTGTATATAATTCTTCCGCTAATGAATCATAATCTTTTCCGAGGAATGCCATCGGGGATGTAATGGCTCCCGTAGAGACACCGGTGACTATCTTGAATTTAGGCCTGGAGCCTTCTTCGGACCATCCTTTTAAGAGACCTGCGCCGTAGGCGCCGTTGGCCGAGCCTCCGGAGATACAGAGCATCGGATAAACCCGTTTGCCCTCAGAGTCGACAGGATAGTCGTCTTTATTCTCTTCCAGGATGGACCGCAAAGCATTCTTCTGCAATTCGGAATTGACCATGCCGGGCATTATGCGTATTTCTGACATGTCGTCGATCTGGGTCTTGCCCACCAGATCCATCGGCACCGGATGCCTTATAGTGGCGCACCCCGCGCACCCGAATATCATGATGAAGGCAAATATAACGCCCGGTGACCTCCCGCGAAATATGTCTCTCATAATATCCCTCCCTTACCTCTTTATCATATTTTATCTGCGCCAGGCTATTCTTACTTCGGAATAATTCAGGATCTTGTCATACTCCGGAAAACATTTTGCCATCGCGTCCTCAACTCTTTTTTCCTTTGTATTATAGAGCTCTGCATTTGACGTGAAACTGTAGGTGCCGTCGTTATTTTTCCAGACACACACAGCATGTGAGAACGGGATACCGCGGGCTTTTAGAACGATGATCTTGTTTTCGATCTCCAGACGATTAAGGCCCTCGGATACCAGCAGAGCGAAATCTTCGCAATTTCCTTTCTTCGAATCAAGGATATCCTGGATCGTATTTGGCGAATTACTGCCAAAAGTGAACTCATAATCGATGTTTTGGGATAGCCAGCCCGCCAGTTCCTCGGGCGTCCTGACGCTGGAGGATATACTATCGATGCTCTCCGAATAAGACGGGACCGCGGACAACAGGAGCAGAACCAGAAAGACCGAAACGAATACAACCGCCTTCATAGGCATACCTCATTTTCGGTATTTTACCTCTTTTTATGATGTCTATCAATCTTATTCTCCTCCTCACCCGATAAATTTCGGTAACAAAAATAATAAAAAGGCCTATGATCGTTAGTTTTGATCATAGGCCTTAAATGTTGGGGTCCCTCTCGTATTAGCCGAGGAGGAACCTCTCGGTTTCTATAGGTATGTATTATAGGGCTGAATATGCCGATTATCAAGAAAATTTGCTACTTAGAGAGGTCTATTCCTCGCCAAAATGTCCGAAATGTCCGGTCATTTTTGGCTCGAAAAGTCGTAACTCTTTACAGCGCAAATTGATACAAAATGTCCGCCCCTTGGGGGCGGACATTGGCGATAAATCACTGCTAATGATTAGAAATCGTTTCTACCCTTTTGCTAATAATCCGCGAAACATAAAAAAGGCCGCGGCTAGAATAAAAACCGCCGCCCATATATAATCTTGTTTTAAGTTTTCCTTCATGTAAAAAATCGCAAACGGCACGAAGACCGACAATGTTATAACTTCTTGAAGTATCTTGAGCTGACCGAGGTTCATAACTTGATGACCAACTCTATTGGCAGGAACTTGTATAAGATATTCGAATAACGCTATGCCCCAGCTTATTATAGCCGCAACAAACCACGGTTTATCATTATAATTCTTTAGATGCCCATACCAGGCAAATGTCATGAATACATTGCTGCAGACTAGCATTAAGGTTGTAATTATTAATTTATTCATTTAACAGACTCCTTTTTTAGGAATGCTAATAACGTTTTTATAATTGTTATCGGGCTTGGCGGACATCCCGGTTTCTGTTTATTGCTGAGTAAATGCGTTTACCGCTTCACCTGCAAGATCGGCTACATTTAGTCTTACTTTATATTTTGGCCCTGATAATGCACCCGATATGTCGATAAAAGTACTTTTCCCTATTGCTGCCGCAATGTTCTTTCTAGCTCCGGGGCACATAGACTCTTCGGTCAGCTCAGATGTTAATGAGGCGTTGATTGATCTATCAAAACCAATTTTTGCCGAACCGTAAAGATTCAAGAGATTGCTTTTCAAGCTAAAATCATTGGTAACGAATGATTTATTTTCAATCTTAAAATCACACGATCCCTCCGTGAAGATGATATCGCTAAAATCACTGGTAAAGATAAGGGTTCCTAATCCTTTAAAAAGATCAAGCTGCCATAACTTCCCTTTGACAATGGATATCTTTCCTATTCCGGCAAGCTTAGAAGAGTCATTAATAAGCCCTGTTATGTTTGCGTAAATTTTGATGTCACCAGTTACATCCTTGTCTTTAAAACCTGTGTCCTTTTTGAGATTCTCCAACTTAACATCTTTCGTATTAAAAGTGAGGGAATACGGCAAGTCTTTTGAAAACCAATCAATCTTTCCCGAGGCCCACATTGTACCGCCATAGAATGAAGAACTCATAGATTTAACGTATCCTGCTTCCTTTTCCTGTATATAATCCAGCATCACATCGGTAAGTTTCAAACCATAAAGTGATATATGATCACTTTTAATCCTCGCGTCTATATTACATGTTTTAATATTCTTGATATTGCCACTCAGTTCAAATTCGGTATGAAGTTTACCCTCTAGTTTCATCTTATCTATACCATCCGAAGTCCTTGCTATATTTTTAAGGTCTTTAAGCTGAAATTCGAGTATACCGCTGATATCCGTATCTACACTATCCGAATCTTCAAAATTTACTTCACCGGTAACTGAAAATTCTGAATTCAGATATATACCATTAAGTTGTGAGAAGTTTATCACTTTATTATTAACTGCAAAAATGGAGTCAAACGATAAGTCTTTTGATGCGATACTAAGATTGATATACGGGGATGCAAAATTTGTCAATATTCCCGAGGCTTTATATCTAACATTATGATACGTAAAGTCAAAATTCGACCATTTTAAGGTATTTAAATCGAATTGCGTTTCCCCATTAATGTGTTCGATCGGGAAATTTCCGCTGCCCAAACTAATCGTAGCTTCATGCACATGCACGTAGCCATTTAGCTTTGGCGGATTGTTGGGCTGCATCTGAAGAGCAAGCTCGATATTGCTTTTGCCGGCAATATCAATAGGTAATTTGATTTTAAAATTATCCTCTAATGTTTTCCGAAGAACGCTTAAGCGTGCTTCAGAAGTGGCATAAATATCGAATATGGGATTACTGAGATTAACTAAATTAAGTTTTACTTTCCATGGCATATCAAAGACATCAATATAGATGTTGTCCGACCATAGCCGTAAATCATTAAATTCTATCTTTGCTTTTATATTTTCCAGCTTTCCTACTTTGTCGATACCTGCGATATCCATGGCGCGGATATCAAGCTTGCCGGCATATTCAAATTGCCTATTTTTGATATCGTATTGCACAAGCGCATTTATGCTTGAATCGAGTTTCGCTTCTAGCTTATCCTTGGAAATAAAAAGGTTTTTTGTCCGTGCGTCTATATCGGCATCGACAATATTATCTTTAACATGTATGGCCAGCGTTGCGTCTAAGGTCCCTTTCGGAAAAGACAAACCCAAAACACCGTAATAGTTAATAAACTCCTTTAAAGAAAGGTTATTGATTATAACCTGCGCGACTAATTCTTGCTGCGCCGCCGAATATTTCCCAGACGATCTTACCTTTATGGGTAAATCGGATGGTATTTCGCAGGTAAAGTTAAAAGCAACGTTAGCGGGAAGCGAAGGGCGAAGATCTATATTGACGTTTTCTACCTTTTTCGTAAACGGTAAGGTAAATGTTTTATCAACGAAATTTATAGAGCCGTTTTTGATAATAATTCTATTAATTGTCATCTTTAGGCCATTTTTTGACGTGTAGCCTTTAGGAATAAGCTCTGATATGTTAAGAGAACTATCCGCTCTTCGCTCCACTAAAAGAGAAGGCGATTCAATATTTATCGCTGAAATGATAACCTGTTTTTTGATAAGCGGAAATATGAAAAAGCCACAGCTTGCCTCTTTTGCCCTTATTATAATAGACGTATCATCATATAAGATAATCGGCCCTTCAATCACAAATCCTTTGCCAATATCGAACCGCGCTGATTGAAGAATAAATTTCTTATGTGTGGCTTTCTCTACTTCGTTAATAATAAGAGTTCTTATTTTAAAAAATAGATTTACCACATTGAAATATGCCGTTCCAGCAAAGAAGGCAAATAATATAATAATCATGAAATAAATAATTGCTTTTCTATACATATATGAGGTTAGATATTAAAAATAAATCGTAGGAAGACACAAATACGATTGCGCCATTTTACGCTTTCTGAAGGAACGTTTTAAGGTTTACGCGATACAGGCGGCGTTTGTATATCGGAAGATTCGATAAACTTATCCTCTTCTTTTAAAATAAATTTTATCAAGCAGAAAACAACTGCACTGACTACAAGAAAATCAAGCATTGAGGCAATTATAATTCCTATTTTGAGATGCACACGGCCTAAATTTATAGTTATATGCTGCCATTGAGTGCCATAAAAGAATAGTTCTATTATGGGCATCACTAAACCCTCGATAATACTATTTACAAATTTCGCGAAAACCTGTCCAATAACTATACCTATCGCGACACCCAATATGCTTTGCGATTTAATAAACCTCAAAAAATCTTCACGCAATCTTCTTCTCATTATTTTTTTATCCATATAATAAATATCAAGTTGATAACAAAACCTTAATGATCTTTTTATTTCAAATGCTGCTTTCTACGTGGTGCATTTTTTATCGCGGCATAGTAAGTAGAATTGTGGCTATATTTCTGTCTACTTCAATAAAACCCTTTCCCAACGCCGCTACTGTAACAGTTTCTCCCGAGTTCTTCTTAATAATAATATTGCCATATTTAAGAGAGGCTATAAGAGGCGCGTGATTTGCAAGAACCCCCAGATAGCCCTCTTCCGCGGGGACAACCAAGGAAACGGCATTTCCTTTAAAAACAGTCTTCTCCGGAGTATATATAGAAAGCTTGAACTCTTTCATTTTAACCTATACATAGATATCCATTTATGCGTCTTTTGTAATCCGGGTATTTTTCTCGATCGCCTCTTCTATATTCCCGACCATATAGAAAGACTGTTCGTGAAGACTATCGAGACTGCCCTCAATAATCATCTTTACACCCTTAATGGTATCCTCAATTTTTACATACTTGCCTTTCATTCCCGTAAAAGCTTCGGCAACGAAAAAAGGCTGAGAGAAAAAACGTTGAAGCTTACGCGCGCGCGCCACGATAAGCTTATCATCCCCCGAAAGCTCGTCGATTCCAAGGATGGAGATAATATCACGCAGATCTTTGTAGCGCTGAAGAACCTTTTGCGCCCCTAGCGCGATATTATAATGTTCTTTTCCGAGAATGCGCGGGTCCATAATACGCGAACTTGAATCAAGAGGATCAACTGCCGGATAAATACCAAGCTCCGCGATCTGACGCGAAAGAACGATCTTGGCGTCAAGATGTGAGAATACCGCTGCCGGAGCAGGATCAGTAAGGTCGTCCGCGGGAACATATATCGCCTGAATAGAAGTAATAGAGCCATTACGCGTTGAGGCAATACGCTCCTCAAGCTGGGCAACTTCTGTGGCCAGGTTCGGCTGATATCCTACAGCCGAAGGCATGCGGCCAAGTAGTGTGGAAACCTCTGAGCCTGCCTGGATATAACGAAAGACGTTGTCAATAAAAAGCAAAACATCCATACGTTCGCTATCGCGAAAATACTCCGCCATAGTAAGCGCTGAAAGCCCTACGCGTAAACGAGCGCCCGGCGGCTCATTCATCTGTCCAAAGACGAGAGCACTGTTCTTAATAACTCCGGACTTATTCAACTCAAGCCATAGTTCGTTTCCTTCCCGGCTGCGCTCCCCTATACCGGCAAATACAGAGACGCCGCCATGCTCTGCGGCTATGGTTCGAATAAGCTCCATTACAATAACCGTCTTGCCCACTCCAGCCCCGCCAAAGAGGCCTACTTTTCCGCCTTTTGGGATAGGCGCGAGTAAATCCACGACCTTTAACCCTGTTTCGAGGATCGATGAAATGGGCAGTTGCTCTTCAAAGTTCGGAGAAGGCTGGTATATGGAGTTGCGCTTATCCGGCTGAGCAAGAGGGCCTTTGCCGTCGAGCGGCTCTCCTAAGAGATTAAATATTCTTCCTAATACTTGTCTTCCAATAGGGACTGAAATAGGCCTGCCTGTATCCTTAGCCTCCATCCCGCGCGCCAATCCATCGGTAGAGCCCATAGCAATGCAGCGTATTGTGTTATTGCCGATATTCTGGGCAACTTCAAGCGTAAGATTAATTCTCTTATCCGGATATTCGACCTTGACGGCATTCAAAAGCTGCGGCCCCTCATTCTCGGGAAACTGCATATCCACGATCGGACCGATTACTTGAATTATTTTTCCTTTACTCATCGATTTAACCTTTCAATGCTTCAACTGACGATATGATCTCCATGATCTCTTGCGTAATAAATGACTGACGGATCTTGTTGCGCGTAAGCTCAAGTTTTGCAAGAAGCTCTTTGGCGTTATCGGTGGCTGATTTCATGGCCACAACTCT
>JAPLMH010000168.1 GCA_026387135.1 Candidatus Omnitrophota bacterium
CCGCCCTGTTTAACTGATCGGCGCATGCCAGGCCGGCCGGCCCGGAGCCTATAACGGCAACATCTTTACCCGTTCTCTTTTTTGGCGGCCGGGGTTTTATTAAGTTTGAACCGAACCCGTTCTCGATTATCGATAGTTCATTCTCTCTTATGGTAACGGGGTCGTCGTTTATTCCAAGAACGCATGCGTATTCGCATGTTGCGGGACACAGCCTTCCCGTTATCTCCGGCAGATTGTTAGTCGCGCCTAAAAGCTCGAGAGCCTTTTTCCATTCACCGCGGAATAGGAGGTCGTTCCATTCGGGAATATAATTTCCTACCGGGCACGCCCAATGACAGAACGGCGTCCCGCAGTCCATGCAGCGCGAGGCCTGATCGATGGAGCTCTCCTCTTTTCGCAATAGAGCCACGGATTGGTAGTCTTTTACGCGCTCTCCCACGCTCCTGTACGGAGACGGCATCCTCTTGACCTTTAAGAAGCCTTTAATATCACCCATCGGACACCTCTGAGAGTTCAAGTTTATATTCTTCCATCTTGGCCTTCATTATGCGCTTATATTCTGTAGGCATGACCTTAACAAAGACCTTCTTCTCTCTTCTGAATTCATGCAGTATCTTTCCTGCGACCGGGCTTTGGGTGAACTTCAAATGATTTGCGAGCATATTGCGCAGCGTCTCTTCGTCTTCGACATCGATAGCCTCGATATCCGCCATGCTAAGATTGCAGTTATCCTTAAAAAGCCGGTCCTTATCGTAGATATAAGCGATGCCGCCTGACATGCCGGCGGCGAAGTTCCTTCCCGTTCTGCCGAGCACAATAACCCTGCCGCCCGTCATATATTCACACCCATGATCTCCGACACCCTCCACGACGGCGTAAAGTCCGGAATTTCTTATGCAAAATCTCTCGCCCGAGACGCCTCTTATATAGGCCTCGCCGGATATGGCGCCATAGAAGGCGGTGTTGCCGATTATGATATTCTCCTCTGCCTTATAGTCCGAATGCCTGTCAGGCCTTATTATTATCTTGCCTCCGGATATACCCTTGCCGACGTAATCATTAGCCATTCCTTCAAGAGAAAATGTAACGCCCTTTGCTAAAAATGCTCCGAAGCTCTGGCCGGCCACCCCCCTGAACTTGCATTGTATAGTATCTTCCGGTAATCCGTCTTCTCCGTGAATTTTACAGATCCTTCCGCTTAGCATGGCGCCCGTCGTTCTATTTATGTTGCTGATAGGAAGCGCTATCTTTACGGGCATCGCCTTATCGAGAGAATCTTTCGTTAATCTTATAAGCTCAAGGTCCATCACCTTATCGATCCCGTGATCCTGTGCCGTTATGCCATCGGTCGTGGAGGCGTTAAATTTATCCGGTCTGTAGAGTATCCGGGAAAGGTCCAGGTCCTTCTCCTTAAGCGCGGGCATCGATCCATTCGGCTCAAGAAGGTCTACTCTTCCGACCATTTCGTCAACGGTCTTTATCCCGAGCGAGGCCATTATCTCGCGCATCTCTTCCACCACGAACCGTAAATAGTTGACGATATATTCCGGCCTGCCCCTGAACCTTGTTCTCAAGACCTCGTCCTGCGTTGCTACTCCAACCGAGCAATTATTGAGGTGGCAGTGCCTTAGCATAACGCATCCCAGTATTATAAGAATAGCACTCGCGAATCCGAATTCGTCCGCTCCTAATAATGCTGCTATCGCCACATCCCTGCCTGTCCTCAGCTGTCCGTCCGTCTGCAGCCGGACCCTGCTTCTTAAGGAATTCAGCACAAGCGTCTGGTGGGTCTCGGAAAGCCCGAGCTCCCAGGGAAGTCCCGCATGTTTTATCGAACTCAATGGAGACGCGCCTGTCCCGCCGTCTCCCCCTGAGATCAATATCATATCCGCATGTCCCTTGGCCACTCCGGCCGCGACCGTACCCACGCCTATCTCAGAGACGAGCTTTACGCTTATCCGCGCTTTTGGGTTGACGTTCTTAAGGTCGAATATAAGCTGCGCCAGGTCTTCGATGGAGTATATGTCGTGGTGAGGCGGCGGCGATATCAGCGTTACGCCCGGCGTAGTATAGCGGGTCTTTGCGATCGTCAAACTTACTTTGTGTCCGGGCAGCTGGCCTCCTTCTCCGGGCTTCGCGCCCTGCGCTATCTTTATCTGTATTTCGTCCGCATTGACAAGATAATTTGTCGTTACGCCGAACCTGCCGGATGCGACCTGCTTTATCGCGCTTCTTAGAGAGTCGCAGTCCGGAAGGTTGTTGAATCTCAAAGGATCTTCTCCGCCTTCTCCCGTATTAGACTTTGCCCCCAGTCTATTCATGGCGATAGCGATAGTTTCATGGGCCTCTTTGCTTATTGAGCCGAAACTCATTGCGCCGGTCGCAAAACGTTTTATTATAGACTCCGGGCTCTCGACTTCATCCAGCGGTATGGCGCCGGTCTTCTTGAATTTTAGTAACGAGCGCAGCGTGCAGGGATTGTCAGTCTGGTCATTTATCAATTTGGAAAATTCTTTATATTTTTTGTAATCGCCGCACCATGCCGCATCCTGTAATGCCGCGATAGTCTCAGGGTTCCAGAGATGAAATTCTCCGTCTCTCTTCCATTGATACAATCCGCCGGTCTTTAGCGCTGGGTTCTCGTAACCGTTTTCGGGATATGCCTCCTCATTTCTCTTTATCGTTTCGGCTGCTATTTGTCTTAAGCCTATTCCCCCTATCCTTGACGGCGTCCCTGTAAAGCATTTTTCTATAACGCCGTCGCTCAATCCGAGCGCTTCGAATATTTGAGCGCCTCTGTAGCTTTGGAGGGTCGATATCCCCATCTTTGAGAGCACCTTTAATATGCCTTTCTCAAGCGCCTTTATATAATTATGCTGCGCTAATGTATGGCTTAAGTCAAGAGCGCCTTCCTTTATTAACTGTTCTACTGCTTCATATGCAAGATACGGATTGACGCAGTCCGCGCCGTATCCGAACAAGACGGCAAAATGGTGCACCTCCCTGGGTTCGGCGCTTTCGACGATGATCCCTATACGCGCGCGAAGGGCTTCTTTAACGAGGTGCTGGTGAACGGCTCCCAAAGCTAAAAGGCTCGGTATGGCCGCTACGCCTTTCTTCACGCCTCTGTCGCTCAATATTATGAAGGTGTACCCCGCCTTTATAGCCCCAGATGCTTCCAGACATATGGCATCCAGCCTTTTTGAGAAATCCATTCTCTTGTTTGCGCCGAACAGGAGCGATATGGTCTTTGTCCTGAATCCGTTGATACTTATCTTCCGGATCTTATTCAGGTCCTCGTTCGTAAGTATGGGATTTTTTATCCTTAGTTTATGGCAATGCAGAGGAGTCTCGTCCAATAAGTTCTTCTCCGGCCCAAGATACGTTTCAAGGCTCATGACAAGATCTTCCCTTATCGGGTCTATTGCGGGATTGGTGACCTGCGCGAATAGTTGCTTGAAATAAGAGAAGAGAAGATGGTTCTCGTTCGACAGTACCGCGTGAGGAGTATCATTTCCCATCGAACCTATCGGCTCCTGAGCTTTTTCGGCCATCGGCTTTATGATGAACTTCATATCCTCTCTTGTGTAACCGAAAGCTTTCTCAAGCGACGGAAGGTCTTTTATCGCAGCTTCCTTTATCTTCTTAGTCTTCAAGGATGCGAACTCCACCATATTCTCTTTTAACCATGCCCCATAGGTCTGAGCTTTTGCAACCGCATCCTTGATCTCCGAACCTTCTATTATCTTTCCCAAGACAGTATCTATTAGTAACATCTTTCCGGGCTCGATCTTACCCGAAGCGAGGATCTTATCCGGGCTGATATCGAGCGCTCCCGCTTCGGAAGCCATTACGACCGTCTTGTCTTTGGTTATTATGTAACGCGCCGGACGCAATCCGTTCCTGTCCAGGACCGCGCCTACCTTTATCCCGTCCGTAAATGCTATTGCGGCGGGTCCGTCCCAGGGCTCCATCATACATGCATGATATTTATAGAAATTCTTTAGAGCGCCTGACATAGCCTTATCCTGTTCCCAGGCATTCGGAATGAGCATCATCATGACATGCTCGAGCGATCGGCCGGATAAGACCAGAAGTTCGAATATGTTATCTATAGCCGCTGAGTCGCTTCCTCCAGGCATGATCACTGGAAATATGTCCCTTATATCCTTTCCGAAAAGGTCTGTTTCCAGCAGCCCCTCTCTGGCTCTCATCCAGTTTATATTCCCTCTCAGGGTATTTATCTCTCCGTTATGTGCCAAAAACCTGAATGGCTGGGCCAGATCCCATGTCGGGAAAGTATTTGTGCTGTATCTTGAATGAACCAGAGTTATAGCGCTTTTGATATCGCTATCCTGCAGATCCACGAAGAATCTCTCTACCTGGCATGGCATCAGAAGCCCTTTATAGGAAAGAGTTCTGCTAGATATATTGGTGATGTAAAAGATGGAGCCCTCGTCAAGCTTGGAGGAGCGGATCCTGTTCTCGGCCTTCTTTCTTATTACATATAACG
>JAPLMH010000062.1 GCA_026387135.1 Candidatus Omnitrophota bacterium
GAATCGATCACCGAATCGGTGATCTCATCTCCCCTGTGCGCGGGCAGGCAATGCATCACGAGACAGTTCTTATTTGTCACCTTCATGATATCGTCGTTTATCTGGAAACCTTTAAAGTCGTTCAGCCTCTTGGCCGACTCCTTCTCCTGCCCCATGCTCACCCATACATCGGTGTATACTACGTCTGCGCCCTTGGCGCATAATGCCGGATCATGCGAAAACTCCATGCCGGCGCCGGAAAGAAGAGCGAACTTCTTCGCCACATCTACCGCTTTTGTATCCGGATCATAGCCCTTTGGCGTAGCCACTTTTAAATTGAGCCCTACTTTGGCGCACGCGCACATCAGGGAATTTAGGACATTGTTGGCATCCCCTATATAGGAGAGGGTTATACCCTTAAATGTCCCGAACTTCTCCTTGATGGTGAATATGTCGCTCAACGCCTGACATGGATGCGCGTAATCGCTTAAGCCGTTTATAACCGGCACGGTGGCGTGCTTCGCAAGATCCTCTACGTCGGCATGCTTATAGGTCCTGGCTACAAGGCAATCCAAATATCTTGAGAGGACCTTCGCTACATCCTTCACAGACTCCCTGCCACCCATACCTATCTCCGAGGGGCCGAGGTATATTGCGTATCCGCCGAGCTGGACCATCCCTATCTCGAAAGATACTCTCGTCCTGTTGGAAGGCTTCTGGAATATTAACCCTATGGACTTTCCCTTTAAAGAGTCCGCGTACCCGGCCTTGTCCTTCTTCATCTTCTTGCCGAGCTCCAATATGCCTTCGATATATTCAGGCGTAAGTCCGCTTATTGAAAGCAGGTCTCGCTTCTTCATCTTTAAGCACCTCTAGTTATACTTTTGCCAATACCTTATCGAGTATTGAAATAGCTTTATCTATTTCAGCCTTTGTAACATTCATGGGGGGCATTATTCTTAATATATTCCCTTGAGTGCAATTTATTAATAACCCCTCTTCAAGACACTTGCTGTATATGCTCTCTCCCTCCACGCTAAGCTCAACGCCTATAACGAGCCCCATGGACCTGATCTCTTTTATAAAATGGTACTTCTTCTTTAGCGCCTCCAGTTTCTTTGTCAGATATCCACCCTGCTTTTTCGTATTCGCGAGCAGTTTCTCTTTCTTTATCGCCTCGAATACCGCAAGCGCAGCCGCCGATACAAGCGGCGAACCTCCGAACGTGGACGCGTGCGTCCCCGGCGTGAGTACATCCTGAAACTTCTCTCTACCCACGCATACGCCTATCGGTACCCCTCCGCCTATCGCTTTAGCGAGAGTCATGACATCCGGAGTAACTCCATAATTCTTGAAGCAGAAGATCTCTCCTGTCCTGCCCATTCCTGTCTGAACCTCATCCAGTATCATCAATATATCTTTTTCGTCGCAGATCGATCTAACCTCTTTCATGTATTCCAGTGTGGCGATATTTATCCCGCCTTCACACTGTATCGGCTCGAACATCACAGCCGCCGTCTTATCCGTGATCGCTTCTTTGAGAGCCTCTATGTCATTGAACGGTATATGCACGAAACCTTCCGGGATCGGCTCAAAACCCTTCTTCACCTTATCCTGGCCCGTCGCGGCTATCATCCCGAGCGTCCTGCCGTGGAAGGACTTTAACATGGTGATGACCTGGTACCTGCCCTTATCGTGGCCATAGCGTCTTGCCAGCTTCACCGCGGCCTCGTTGGCCTCAGCGCCTGAATTCGCGAAGAAAACTTTACCCTTGAACGACTCCTCTATGATCTTCTTAGCCAAAAGCCCCTGCAGCTCGGAGTAATAGTTATTCGAGACGTGCATCAGTTTCTTCGTCTGTTTCGCTACGGCATTGCTTACTGTAGGATGGCAATGGCCTATGCCGGATACCGCCCACCCCGGGAAGAAATCAAGATAGCTCTTGCCGTCTATATCCCAGACCTTTGCGCCCTTTGCCCTCTCAAGGCAGAATGGCACCCTCTTATACGTAGTCATTATATACTTGTCGTACAGACTTGTTATCTTATCTGTCTTACTCATTTTACTATCTCCGTTCCTATGCCTTTATCGGTGAACATTTCTAAAAGAAGGGCGTGCGGAATTCCAGCGTCCAAAATATGCGCCTTCTTTACTCCGCCTTTTATCGCGTTAACGCATGAAGCCACCTTCGGCATCATGCCGCCGTATATTATCTTCTTTCTGGTAAGGTTTCCCACCTCTTTTACCGTGAGCGTATTGTATAGGGTCTTGGGATCATCCTTATCTTTCATAACTCCTCTGACGTTCGTCAGAAGCACGAACTTCTCCGCCTTCAAAGCAACGGCGATCTCGCTTGCCACATCGTCCGCGTTCACATTATACAGATTTCTGTCCCTGGCAATACCCAACGGATATATGACGGGTATTATATTATCCTCTATCAGCTGTTTTACCACCGTAGCGTCAACGGACGTGACTTCACCCACAAACCCTAAGTCCACTTCGGTCTTAAGCTTCTTCACTTTTATCAGGCCGTTCTCTCTGCCGCTCAATCCAAATGCCTTGGTGCCCAGCTCTTTCAGGGCCTTGACGATCTGCTGGTTGATCGAATTAAGGGCCTTGTCTATTATGTAGATAGACTCCTTATCCGTCACCCTTCTGCCGCACACGAATCTCGGCTCTATCCCGGCCTTCTTCATGAACTTCGATATCAAGGGCCCGCCTCCGTGGACGAGTATGGGCTTCATGCCGGCGTAGTTCATGAATACTATATCTTCGAGGACAGATTTATCTATCCCTTTCTCGTCTACAGCGGCGCCGCCGTATTTAATGACGACGACCTCTTTAAAGAACTTCTTTATATAAGGAAGAGCCTCTATAAGCACTGTACTCTTCTTTATGGCTTCCCTCATCATGTAGAATACTCCGAATTTATCGCCACGTACTCCTTGGAGAAGTCGCAGGTCCACGCCGTAGCTTTATATCTTCCGCTCTTTAAGTCCACCTTAATATGAACATCTCTCTTAGTGAATAATTTATGCGCCTTGTCTTTATCGAGGCCTTTAACGCTCATGCCGTTTGAAAGAGCCTTTAAGCTGCCCAGATAGACATCGACCTTATCCGGATCGAAATCCACCCCGCTTGAGCCCGCCGCAGCGACTATCCTGCCCCAATTCGGGTCTTCGCCGCACACTGCGCACTTCAGGAGATTCGATGTCGATATCTTTCTGGCGACCGCCTTCGCATCCGATTCGCTTCTGGCGCCGGTCACCGAGATCTCCATGAACTTCGTGGCGCCCTCTCCGTCCCTCGCTAACCTTTTCGCGAGTTCGCTCGTTACGAATTTCAGCGCTTCCGTAAATTTCCGGTAGTCGCCTCCCATGCCGTTTATCTCTCTATTTTCCGCAAGGCCGTTGGCCAGGATAAAACATGTATCGTTCGTGCTCATGTCACCGTCCACCGATATCATATTGAATGAATCGCCTATTGCTTCGTCAAGCGATGCGCCGAGCATCCTCTTTGTTATCGCTGCATCGGTAGTGATAAAAGACAACATAGTCGCGTGTCCCTCGAC
>JAPLMH010000175.1 GCA_026387135.1 Candidatus Omnitrophota bacterium
CGTAACTCTTCCCGGGACCAGCGCTATTTCATCAAACCCGTAGCAACGCCTTGCTTTTCTCTCAACACCAATATAGAATTGCCCCATAATTCTCCTTGTAATAGATTGATTTAATTTAATTATACGCTGGTGTAGATATGATATAGAATTATGACAATTTTGTCAAGGCAATATAAAGCAAAGCGGGGCAGGTTTTAACCCGCCCCGTTTACTTACAACGACTTACGGCTTCTTAATACATCCCGCCCATTCCGCCTCCCGGAGGCATGCCGCCCGGCATTCCCATAGGAGCTTTATCTTCTTCCGGTATGTCGGTGATGATCGTTTCGGTCGTGATCATCAGAGCGGCAATGCTCGCCGCGTTCTGAAGCGCCGAACGCGTAACCTTCTTAGGATCGATAACGCCTGCCTGTATCATGTCGCAATATACATCCTTATCGGCATCATATCCTTCATTGGTCTTCATCTCTTTTACTTTATTAACAACGACAGAACCTTCCTGACCTGCGTTATTGGCTATTGTCCTGATAGGTTCTTCGAGAGCCCTCTTTATGATATCGGCCCCGATCTGCTCATCGCCGGGGAACTTCACCTTATTAAGAGCGTCTATGCATCTTAATAGAGCGACTCCGCCTCCCGCTACGATACCTTCCTCAACAGCGGCTCTTGTCGCGTGCAAAGCATCTTCGACGCGGGCCTTCTTCTCCTTCATCTCTGTTTCGGTAGCAGCCCCAACATTGATAACGGCAACTCCGCCTGAAAGCTTTGCCAGCCTCTCCTGCAACTTCTCCTTATCGTAATCGGAATCGGTACCCTCTATCTGTTTCCTCAGCTGGGCGATCCTCGACTGAATATCGGTCGTCTTTCCCGCGCCTTGTACTATAGTTGTGTTATCTTTGTCGATCCTTACTCTCTTGGCGCGTCCAAGTTCCTCGAGCTTCACATTCTCAAGCTTCATTCCGAGATCCTCAGTGATAGCTTTTCCGCCCGTTAGCACCGCTATATCCTCTAACATGGCTTTACGCCTATCGCCATAACCCGGAGCTTTTACGGCGGCGCATACGAGGGTGCCGCGCATCTTGTTCACGACCAGCGTCGCGAGCACTTCGCCCTCAGTCTCTTCAGAGATTATGAGTAACGGCTTGCCGGCTCTGGCCACTTTCTCCAATAAAGGAAGTATATCCTTCATGGCGGATATCTTCTTCTCGTGGATCAATATGTACGGATCGTCGAGCGAACATTCCATCTTCTCCGCATCGGTCACGAAGTAAGGTGAAAGGTAGCCCTGGTCGAACTCCATACCTTCGACGAGCTCAAGCTCTGTCTTGGAGGCCTTGCCTTCCTCGACAGTTATGACGCCGTCTTTTCCTACCTTTGTCATGGCTTCCGCTATCAAATCTCCTATTTCCCGGTCACTATTTGCCGCTATAGAAGCTACCTGAGAAACCTCTTTCTTGTCTTTAACATTAATGGCCTTGGAGAGCTTCTTCAGTTCTTCCACGACCTTCTCTACGGCCTTCTCTATGCCTCTCTTCAACGCCATCGGGTTCGCTCCGGCAGTGACATTCTTCATGCCTTCTCTGAATATCGATTCCGCGAGCACAGTGGCGGTTGTAGTGCCGTCTCCGGCTATATCAGAGGTCTTTGACGCCACCTCTTTCACGAGCTCCGCTCCCATATTTTCATATGGGTCCTTCAATTCTATCTCTTTCGCTACAGTTACACCGTCCTTTGTGATCGTCGGTGCGCCGAACTTCTTGTCGAGGACTACGTTCCTTCCTTTGGGTCCGAGAGTCACCTTCACCGCTCTGGCGAGCTGCTCGACACCTCTTAGGATGGCTCTACGCGCTTCCTCACCGTATAATAGTTGCTTTGCCATTTTGTACCAGCCTCCTCTTTATTTAATTATCGCTAAAATATCTTCTTCTTTAAGTATCAGATA
>JAPLMH010000153.1 GCA_026387135.1 Candidatus Omnitrophota bacterium
CTCATTCTTTAGTTAGTTCCAGCGGCCTGTAAGGTACGCCGCTCCATGTTAGCCCTACGTGGCCTGAAAATTCAAGCACATTAAGCCTTATACCGTGGACCAAGACCGATATAGGCCCCAATAATATGTTTATAGTATGCCCCAAAAATATTATTATCGTCTTCACTACAAAATTATCGCCGCCAAATACCCCCGAAAGGGTATTGACCGTATCGGATATGGCTACACCGGCTAAGCCAACCGCGAATAATCTCACATAGGATACGACGTCTGTAAAGTTATTCACGATGCTTAAAGCAACCGTCCCAAGCCCCTCTCCTATGCCCTTTAGCATATTCTTCTGGGGGTTGGTGAAGAGCACGACCAAAACTATGCCCGTCAAAAGAGCGTAATTAACAAAAGCCGGCAGCGGATCGCTTAATATAAGCGTCTTAGCAAAGAAGAAGGCCGACCATAACACGGCGATCCACCCTACGTCGACGAGGGCTGTCAGCGAAGGGGCCTTCCGGATGGCCTGCCAAATGTGCCCCAGCGTAAGATGAAAAGCGCCTAAAAAGAAACAGAATGTCTGGATGAATTTCGTATCATTCAGGATCGGTATCAGCGGCTTGTATCCTGCGCTAGAGTACCACTCCTGGCCGAATACGGTGCCGGTCAATATGCCCCAGAATATCGCCCATGAACTGAAGTAGTAGAGAAGAAAGAATATTCTTTTATCCTTGGCCCGGGCGCCGAGTTTAAATTGAGCGATCGCTGTCAGTAGCATATACAGGGCGCCGTAACCCGCGTCGCCGATGATCATCCCGAAAAATAGGCCCAGGAAGATGAGGAATACTGGGCTCACATCCAGCTCTTTGTATCCGGGGAGGATCTCCAATAATTTATATACCGGCTTTATCAATGATGCCCACTGTGGGGTGCGTATCAACGTAGGCACCAGGTCTTCATCCGACGGATCGGCGATAAGAATGCCGCACTGTGCTTGCGCCGCATATTCGGACACTATCTTTACCTGGTCTATCGGAAGGTACCCTTTTATATAGGATATCCCACCGTCCCCGCCCATGCCCCTGACAGCTTCGTGGAACTCCAGCTCTTTTTCAAAGGCCCTCTTTATGCAGATGAACCTCTCATGGTAGCACGCGTATTTTCTTATCTCGCTCTTTATCCTTTCAATGATCTCATGGGTCTCGGCAAGCTTATCCTTCATCTGCTTCAAGCCTAACGAGGGAGCCTCAAGCTCTTTATAAGGCATATCTATCTTCTTGTCTGAAACAACGAGACAGTTGGCCATGCCCCTTACTGTCGATATAACTTTTAATATAGCCCCTTGGGCCTGCATGCCTAATTCTTTGGGTGGTATCTGATAAAACTTGATATTGAGGCCTCTTCCGATAAGATCCGCAATGTCTTTGGGGTCGAAGTCTCCCCACGCTTCCCAGCGGCTTATCTTATCCTTCAAGGACGTCGAATATTCGGAAAGCTGGTCATATCTACTATTGGAGTCGGCCAGGTGCTTTGCCGCAAACCGCCAGTCCTTGAGCATCTTAGCGCTCTTGACATCGCATTTTTCGTAGAACTCCGGAAGCGATAATACGCCTATAGCCTTTTCTATTATACCGAGATCCTCGCGAAGCGAGCTTATATCCTCGCCTTCGGGCGCCTTCAGGTTCTCGACATGAAGAAGCCCGAGATTACGCAGGCTCTTGACGGCAATGGCGGTATCTTTATCTTGAGTCAAAATAAATACTTTCTTCATCGGCACTATCATGTGGCCGCCTCTAGCGCGAACGCCATCTCTATCTTTCTCTTCGCCGCTTTACTGCGCCCCACGGCATTTGCCATCTGGTCACCTATATATATTTTTATGCGCCTTATAGCCTCTTCGGCTTCGGGGATCTTCACCTTTTCAAACAAGTTGACTCTCTGCGTAGTCACGCGCAGCTCCTGCCTGAGGACCGCGACGCCCTCTTCCAGCACCTTCATCTCTTCGCGCAATATTGCTATCGCCCTCAATCCTTCTATGGCCGCATCGACCCATAATGGAGTTGTAAATAGGTCGTATTCTGCTGTATTGAATTCGCATTTTTCAAAGACGGGCAGGTCTACCCCGGCCACGTTCTTAAAGCTTTTTGAGACATGCTTAGGCTGTACCCATCTATTGTCGAATGCATTCTTTTCGGAGAGCAGCCCGGCCCATTTGATAGAATCGTTCATGGCAACAGCAAGCTTCTCCTGGGCCTCCTGCAGCATTATGTGCTGGCGCAATATCTCCATCTGGATCTGCTGCTTCTTGAGCTGAAGGGTGGGGAGATAGCGGCTGTACTGCTTCAGGGAGTCTCTCTGTTTTTTTAGTTCGCCTTTTGAAAATCTTCTCTTGGGCATGGGGTGAGGGTTAGAGGCCTATTTTCTTTCAGGCCAGTATTTTTCTATCAAAGATTTTTTTATTCCGGTCTCTTCCGGAGTGAAACATTCGGCCATGATCTGCCAGCCCCGGTCGAGCGCATCCTCAAGTTGAATATTGACGTCGAGTGACATCATCTGCTTCTCGAATAGCCTGCCGTAGGCCAAAAGCTTCTTGTCCCAGGCGCTCATCTGGAAACCCATAGACTGCTTTTCAATAGTTTCACGGTAGTTGGCGAATAGTTGTATCATAGTATCCATGATAGTCCTGTGGTCGTCACGCGTCTTACCGTTCACCTGCTGCTTCAGCCTGCTTAAAGACCCGAAAGGCTCGATGACGCCGTTCTTCAGATAAAATTGACCTTCGGTAATATAGCCGGTGTTGTCAGGCACGGGATGCGTTACGTCGTCTCCCGGCATTGTAGTGACGGCCAGTATCGTGATCGATCCAGCCGTATCAAAGTCTACCGCCTTTTCATATCGCGCGGCAAGCTGACTGTAGAGATCACCCGGATATCCGCGGTTGGACGGGACCTGTTCCATGGTGATCGATATCTCTTTGAGGGCGTCGGCGAAGTTGGTCATATCCGTCAAGAGGACCAGGACCTTCTTGCCGTGAAGCGCCGCTTCTTCCGCGACGGCCAGGCTTATATCCGGCACCAAAAGGCACTCTACCGTAGGGTCCGCTGCCGTATGTATAAAGAATATGCTCCGCGAAAGAGCTCCGGCATTCTCGATCTTCTCCCTGAAGAATAAGTAGTCGTCATATTTGAGCCCCATGCCGCCCAGTATTATTATATCGACCTCGGCCTGTATCGCTATCCTAGCAAGAAGTTCGTTATACGGCTCTCCCGCGATCGAAAATATGGGAAGCTTCTGGCTCTCGACAAGAGAGTTGAAGACGTCTATCATCGGTATGCCAGTACGTATCATCTTATTCGGGATGATCCTCTTCACCGGGTTTACCGGAGGGCCGCCGATATCTATGATATTGTCGGTGAGGATGGGGCCTTTGTCGAGGGGTAGTCCGCTCCCATTAAATATGCGCCCCAGGAGATTTTCACCGCTCGCTACGCGCATCGGATGGCTTAAGAATCGCACCTTATCTCCCGTCGATATGCCTTTGCTTCCGGCAAAGACCTGCAACGAGACGAGCTTGCCGTCAAGACGTATCACCTGAGCGAGCGACGTGCCTCTTCTTGTCGTGACCTCGGCTATATCGTTATAGCCTACGCCTTCGGCCTCTACGGTGATGACATCTCCGGCTATCTGGACTATATCCGTATATACTTTATGCACTTATCTTTTCCTTGTTGCCCGACTTCTCTAACAAAACGGCCCTGATCTCTCTCTCGGCCTTTTCAAAACCGGGAGTCTTCCATTGAATGGAGTTCCACCCCTTAAATAGTTGTCTTAATTTTTGGAAAAACCGGAGGGCATCCTCTTTACCGGGCAGTTCAAACTCCTCTTTTAAAACATTCTGGTGTATAAAAGAGAATATGTATTTCTGTCTGTCTGCCGGCGTCTCTTCATCGACCTCATCAAAGGCGTTCTGCTGCAGATATACGAAGTCGAAGAATTCGCCCTTAAGATAATCTATGTAATCCGCGACGGACGTTCCCTCTTCGCCTATGACCTTCATCATCTGCATTACGTCATTGCTTTTGCGCAGCACGCGATGCGCGTATGCAACCTCTTCCTCGTCTATGAAGCTCTTATACTTAGACCAGCTCAAGAGAGGGTCTATGGCCGGATAGCGCCTGGCGTCCGACCTTTCGCGGGAAAGGCCGTGGAAAGCGCCTACCACTTTAAGCGTGGCTTGGGTCACCGGCTCTTCGAAGTTACCTCCAGCGGGCGAGACCGTGCCGCCTATAGTTACGGAACCTTTACTGCCGTCGTTGAGATTCACGACGCCCGCTCTTTCATAGAATGACGCTATCCTCGATTCAAGATATGCCGGGAATGCTTCTTCGCCCGGTATCTCCTCGAGCCTTCCGGACATCTCTCTCATGGCCTGCGCCCATCTCGAAGTCGAGTCAGCTAATAAAAGCACGTTCAAGCCCATCTGACGGTAGTATTCGGCTATCGTAACGGCCGTATAGACGCTCGCTTCACGCGCCGCCACCGGCATGGAGCTGGTATTGCATATTATAACGGTCCTGTCTATGAGAGGCTTGCCTGTGCGCGGATCTTTTATTGATGGGAAGGTCTTCAGTGTCTCGACTACTTCTCCGGCCCTCTCTCCGCAGGCGGCTATGATCACTATGTCGACCTCCGCATATCTGCTGGTAAGCTGCTGGAGCACCGTCTTGCCCGCGCCGAAAGGCCCTGGGATGCAGTAAGTCCCTCCCAACGCGACAGGAAAGAGCGAATCTATCAGCCTCATCCTTGTGACAAGAGGCGTTGACGGCTTTAGCTTCTCGGCGTATGCCTTTATCGGTATCTTCACGGGCCATATCTGCTGCATATAGACGCTGTGGGGTCTTCCGTTCTGGTCTTTCAGTTCAGCAACCGCTGTCTTCAGATCATAACGGCCATGTGGCACGACGCTTACGACCTCGAGATCACCCTGGAGCTGGAACGGCACCATTATGTAATGCTTAAATATCTTTTCCGGGACGAACCCAACGCGCGATCCGCCGCTCAAGAGGTCGCCCTTCTTGACCATCGGCGTAAACTCCCATTCCGTCTCGTCGGGCAGGGCTTCCATATATGCACCGCGCTTTAAGAAGAACCCGTATTTTTCGGCCAGATGCGGTAGGGGGTTCTGCAAGCCGTCGAATATCTGGCCCAGGAGCCCGGGGCCGAGCTCCACAGAAAGAAGCTCCCCGGTAAATTCAACTTCCTCTCCGATAATTATTCCGGTTGTCGTCTCAAAGACCTGCATCTCTGCCCTGTTGCCTCTCACGCGTATGACCTCGGCCTTCAGGCGCTCCGCGCCATGCGCGATATAAGCGACTTCGTTCTGAACGATCGTGAACGCCGTCTCGGCCATGACCATATTCCCGTTGACCCTTACTATGCGGCCCGTTCTCTTCTCTGTCATGCTGTGAGGGCTTCCTCTAAAAGTTTAGGCGCGTCCGCCGTTCTTACGCGTTCCCATTTTTCCAGTATCGATAATTTACGCGCGTATATCATGAGTATATCCATATCAAAATAATGGCCGATCGAAAGTTCGTCCAAAAATCTCCACCGGTCCAGGTCCAGCATCTTCTCCCGGTCTATTACCGACGGGTTACGATAAGCGCCGGATGCTATATGCGAGATCCACCCATCCGCATATCCGTCTCTTCTTAAATATTTGGATGCGTCAAGGTGCTTACGCTGAGCCCTTATCTTTACAAGCTCATTTCTTAAGGCTGTTTCAAAATCATGGTACCTATCCTCTCCATCGTCTTTGAGAGAGCTCTTTAACGCTTCGAGGTCGTCGGAAGAGATAAGGCCTGCGCACATGGAAAAGAACTTCTCCATTCCAAAGGGCGGCTTTGTCCCGAAATGGAGCACGGGCAAGCTTGAGATAAGATATATGTAGTATCCGGACATCCTATATCTCTTTCAGTATCTGGGAGAGCTTCGGCCTTATGTAAGAACCTATATATTCGGCAAGCGCTTTGTCGGTAAAGTCATAATAAGACTTGCCATGGTCGTAACTTATAGTGAGCCCGCCGCGTATATCCTCGGAGGGTTTCAGAACAAGGTGTTTTTTGAGCTCGTCGGATAATTCGGGCATGAATAGGCTCGCTA
>JAPLMH010000021.1 GCA_026387135.1 Candidatus Omnitrophota bacterium
GAGAGGGTTTCCCACGAAGCGCTCATCGAATAGGACGGCGCCGTTGGTTGTAGGTATACCCATCCTATTACCATAATCTCTTACGCCCGCTACGACGCCTTTCATTATCCTCTTTGGGTGAAGCACGCCCTTAGGCAATTTCTTGTACGGATAATCCGAAGGGCCGAAACAGAAGACATCTGTATTTATTATAGGTTTTGCGCCAAGCCCGGTCCCTAAAGGATCTCTTATGCATCCGCCCAGACCCGTACCGGCGCCTCCATAAGGCTCCAGGGCCGAAGGATGATGATGTGTCTCGACCTTGAAGCAGACGTTATTTTTTTCATCAAATCTTATCACTCCGGAATTATCTTTGAATACCGAGACGCACCAGGGTTTTTTAAGTTCGTCGGTAACTTTCATTACGGTAGACTTCAGCAGGTTCTTTATATTTAATCGCTTATCCTTATCGCGGTACTCTATTCTTCCCCTGAACGTCTTATGTTTGCAGTGCTCCGACCACGTCTGGGCGATCGTCTCAAGTTCGCAGTCGGTCGGGTCCCTCTTTAATTTCCTGAAGTAGCCGCGGATGGTGCGCATCTCATCTATATTGAGAAATAGCTGGCCATTTTTGGATATCTCTTTCAGCAATTTATCGCCGGCTTTTAGACATGCTGGATAACCTTGTTGAATAGGATCTTTTCGGATATTGAGAGGATCTCTTTCCTGGAGAAGTTGCCTTTGATGAGATATTTCTTGGCGGTCTTTACCTGGGTTACGCCTTCTATGCCGAGGTCTCTTATCGCTTTTTTGCCGCTTTCTTCGACAGGGTCCATGACCCCGGGATTATAAGCGATCTCAACAACCTTATACTCTTCTTCGTCAGAGACGCTTCCCCGGTAGCTGTAATCTTGAGTCACCGGATCTATGAGGAGCTCTTCACATATTCTTCTGATATCGGATTCCTCGACAGGAGCCTCTATCAGATATACATAAACGAACTTTACCTCTTTGATCCTATTCTTGAAGCCGAGGTCCGAGATATCTTTCTTTACGCTCTCGCCGACGGCATCATAGAAGCCGTCCTTCTCTCTGATCTCTACTCTCCAGAGCATCTCACTCCCATTCGATGGTTGCCGGAGGCTTCGAACTTATATCGTACGCCACCCTGTTCACGCCCTTGACCTCGTTGATTATCCTGTTTGACATCTTTGCCAGTATCTCCTGCGGTATCCTCGCCCAGTCGGCGGTCATCCCGTCTACGCTCGTGACGGCCCTTAAAGCGACCACGTTCTCGTAAGTCCTCTCATCGCCCATGACGCCGACCGATTTTATCGGGAGAAGGACCGCGAAGGCCTGCCATATTTCGTCGTAGAGCCCCTCATTAGTAATGGAAGAGATAAATCTATCGTCAACTTCTCTCAATATATCGCACCGCTCTTTCGTGACCTCCCCTATTATCCTGACCGCCAATCCGGGTCCCGGGAAAGGATGCCGTCCCAGGACGTCCTTATGCATGCCTAATTCCCTTCCGACCTTTCTCACCTCATCTTTGAAGAGGTACTTTAAAGGCTCGACCAGTTTCAAGCGCATTTTTTTTGGCAATCCCCCAACATTATGATGCGTTTTTATCGTGGCGCTCGGCCCTCCGAAAGCTGAACGCGATTCGATAAGGTCCGGGTAGAGAGTCCCCTGAGCAAGATAGTCTACCGACCCGATCCTTTTAGCTTCGCGGTCGAATACTTTTATGAAGGTCTTTCCTATTATCTTTCTCTTCTTCTCCGGATCGATCACGCCTTTCAGGCCGTGCAGGAACTCGTTTGAAGCGTCAACGCACTTTAGGTTTATCTTAAAATGTTTCTGAAAGAGCTCTCTTACGCGCTTCGCTTCGTGCTTACGCAGCAGGCCGTTATCCACGAATATGCATATGAGCCTGTGCCCTATCGCCTTATTTATCAGGACCGCTGCTACGGAGGAATCGACGCCGCCGGATAAGCCTAACACTACCTTGCCCTTACCCACCGTCCTTCTTATTTCAGAAACAGTCTCTTTCACGAATGACTTCATCGACCAGTCGCTCTTGGCGCGGCAGATATCTTTAAGGAAGTTGCCGATTATATTCTGGCCGAATTTCGTATGAGCGACTTCGGGATGGAACTGGACTCCGTACAGCCTCTTCTCGAAATTAGCGAATGCCGCTACGGGGGTATTCTTCGATGATGCTATGCGCTTAAAGCCTTTCGGCATCCTCTTCACTTTGTCACCGTGGCTCATCCAGGTGACGCTCTCCTGTGGGACGCCTTTAAAGAGATGTTTGTGGTTTGAGACCTCGAGCGATGCTCTGCCGTATTCTCTCGAGCGTGATCTGGCGACTTCGCCGCCGAGGATCTTTGTCATGAGCTGCATGCCGTAGCATATCCCGAGGACCGGGATACCTAAAGAAAATATGCGCGTATCGCATGACGGGGCTCCGGGAGCATATACGCTGGCCGGACCGCCGGATAAGATTATGCCTTTAGTTTCATCTCTATCTATAGACCTTATATCTATCGTAGGAGGGACTATCTCGCAGAATACGTTCTGCTCGCGCACTTTTCTGGCTATCAACTGGTTATATTGTGAACCGAAGTCCAATATCAGGATCTTTTCTTTCGGCATCTATACTCCCTTGCAGAGTTTGCGCTCAAGCGCTTTCTTCGACGGTGCCTTGCAGATCTTTGTGGGATAGTTCCCTGTGAAGCATGCCGTGCAGAACTCTCCCCGATCAAGCATCATCGAGCTCAACATTCCGTCCAGGCTTAAGTAATTCAAGCTGTCGACGCCGATGAACTGGCGTATCTCCTCTATTGATTTATTCGCCGCGATAAGCTCTTTCTTTGTAGGGAAGTCTATTCCGTAGAAGCAAGGCGATATAAGAGGCGGGCAGCTTACGCACATGTGTATTTCGCTCACCCCTGCCTCTCTCAGAGCCTTGACGCGGCTGCGTGAAGTGGTGCCGCGGACTATCGAATCCTCGACTATTACTATCTTTTTATCCTTTAAGACGTCTCTTATCGGATTTAATTTTACCCTTACTTTAAAATCCCTGATGAGCTGGCTCGGCTGTATAAAGGTCCTCCCTATATAATGGTTTCTCACATATGCCATCTCTAACGGCAGCCCGGAGCCTTCAGCATACCCTAATGCCGCGTAGTTACCGGAATCAGGTATCGGCATAACGAAATCCGCCTTTATGGGATGCTCTTTCGCAAGAGCCCTGCCGAGATTCTTCCTAGCCATATAGACGCTCTTGGTGAAGATATTGCTGTCCGGCCTTGAGAAGTATATGTACTCGAATATGCAGAATGCGTGCCTTGGAAGAAGATTTGTGGCCGGAGCCTTGAGAGACGTGAGGCCGTTCTTATCTATGATGACCACCTCGCCCGGCTCTATATCCCTTATGTAGGTCGCGCCTATCATGTCGAATGCGCATGTCTCGCTCGCCACGACATACGCTTGATCGATCTTACCCAGGCATAACGGCCTGAAACCCATAGGGTCCCTCATGGCGTAGATGGCGTCATTTATCATAAGCACAAAAGAGTAGGCGCCTTCGAGCTTCGAGAACATCGACACTATCTTTTCTCTGTAGTTATTCTTATGATCCTTTACCAGGTAGTGGACTATCAATTCCGAGTCCATCGTAGTCTGCAGTATCGATCCGGAGTCTTCGAGTTCGTTGCTTAGTTCTATGGAGTTGGTGAGGTTCCCGTTATGGGCTACGGCGATAAATCCCTTTTTGTGATTTATGAGAAGAGGCTGAACGTTCTTGGTGACGCTCGAGCCTGTGGTGGAGTACCTGACATGGCCTATTGCGACCGGGCCTTTGAGTTTCTTTAAAATATCTTCGTTGAAGACGCTGCCGACAAGGCCCATGCCTTTATGCAGGTGGACCTTCTTGTAGTCATAGCTCACAATGCCGGCGGACTCTTCCCCTCTATGCTGAAGCGCATACAGGGCAAGATACGCGAGTCTCGACGCATCTTTGTGGCCGTGTATACCTACTACTCCGCAATACTCCTTCACTGGCGCACCCTCTTTTATTTTTTAATATCCTTATGATATTCCTGCAATGATTTTACCGATATCTTAGGTTTCTTTATAAGGTTCTCTATGCCGTTCACCGATGCCTGCGCGCCTGAAACCGTTGTTATCAAAGGAATATTGTACAAGATGGCCAGGCTCCTTATCTTCATCTCGTCCTCTTTGGTGGCTTTTCCGGATGGCGTATTGATAATGAGCGATATCTTGCCGTCCTTCAGAAGGTCTATGGCGTTCGGCCTTCCCTCGTGAAGTTTAGGAAGCACCTGTACGTCGATATCGTTACTCTTCAACGCCTCCGCCGTACCTGATGTTGCCAATATCTTGAAACCCAGGTCCGCGAGCTTCTTGGCGACAAATATTATATTTCTCTTATCCTGGTTCTTAACGCTTATGAATACGTTGCCTTTTATCGGAAGCTTCTGCCCCGCGGCTATCTGGCTCTTTGCGTAGGCGCTGCCGAATGTCGCGTCCATACCCATTACCTCGCCGGTAGATTTCATTTCGGGACCAAGGATAGCATCCACTCCCGGGAACCTTATGAACGGGAATACCGACTCCTTCACCGTGACAAAGTTTATGATCTTCTCTTTTGTGAAGCCGAGCTCTTTTAAGGTCTTGCCCAGCATTATCTTTGTGGCGAGATTTGCCAGCGGCACGCCGATGGCCTTACTTACGAAAGGAACGGTTCTCGACGCTCTGGGGTTGACTTCGAGCACATAGACTATGTTGTTCTTTACTGCATACTGAATGTTCATCAGGCCTTTCACGTTAAGCTCTTTGGCCATCGCGTAAGTGTTCTTCTTTAT
>JAPLMH010000047.1 GCA_026387135.1 Candidatus Omnitrophota bacterium
CGGAATCCCGCGGCACTTCTAGAAGCAGGGACATTCATCAGAGGTTTCGAGAATTATGTAATATTCATATACGAGGTAAAGGGCAATAAATTCAAGAATATCAGGATATACCAGCCGCAGGAAGGCAAGCCCACCAGGACCATCATCGCGGAGTCGGGTGAGCTGAATACTTTCCCGGCGAAGAACCTTCTCGAGCTGAAGCTATTTAACGGTACCAGCGAAGAGCCCGCGCCGACCGACCCGGATAATTTTTACAAATTGAACTTCAAGACCTACTACATGACGATAGACCTCTCGAAGATAATGAAGAAGGAGAAGATAGAGAAGAAGGCTCGCGAGATGACGATGAAGGAGCTGCGCGCCGAGGTCACCAAGTCGATCTTGCAGAAGATAGATCCCGCGCCGTTATTGGTAGAGATGTACAAGAAGGTCAACATGTCGATAGCTTCGTTCGTACTGATACTCATAGGCATACCTTTAGGTATAAGAGCGCACAGGAGCGAGAAGTCGATAGGTTTCGGGATAAGCCTCATACTATTTGCGATCTATTGGGGGGTATTCTTAGGCGGCATAGCGCTCTCGCTTAAAGGAGTTCTGCCGCCGTGGGCGGGGGTATCTTTACCAAATATAGTCTTCTTTATCGCAGGCTCTGTAATACTTGTATTTACCGCCAGGAGGTAGGGGTCAATGAGCGAGATATATGACATCATAATAATAGGCGGAGGGCCGGCCGGGCTTACGGCGGGGATATATTCCGCGCGCGCCAGGATGAAGACGCTTCTTTTAGAGAAGATGCTCTGCGGCGGGCAGGTGCTTATGGCCGACCTGATAGAGAACTTTCCCGGGTTCCCGAGCGGCACGAAGGGTCCGGAGCTTGCCGACCTTATGTTGAAGCAGGCCGAGGCCGTTGGCCTTGAAATATCCACCCGCGACGTCAAGAAGATAACTTTAAAGAAGAGCGAAAAAGATCCTTTTATCATCGAAACAGCCGAAGGCGATACCTTCAAAGCCCTTTCCGTTATAATATCCACGGGCGCGAACTGGAATTCTTTAGGCGTGCCCGGAGAAGATAAGTTAAAGGGCAGAGGGGTATCTTATTGCGCCACCTGCGACGGCCCTCTCTTTAAGAATAAAGATATAGTGGTGGTGGGCGGCGGCGATACCGCTTTAGGAGATGCGATCTTTTTAACGAAATTCGCGAAGAAAGTCACGGTCGTACACAGGCGTGATAAATTAAGGGCCACTCAAATTATTCAAGAAAGGGCCGCTGCCAATAAAAAGATAGAATTTTGTATGAAATCGATCGTCACGGAGATATTGGGGGATGTAAAGGTCGAAGGCATAAAGGTTAGAAGCGCCGCCTATCCCGAAGAAAAGGTCATAAAGGCGGATGGCGTCTTCGTGCTGATAGGGCTCTCCCCGAATTCGGATATCTGTAAGGGGATAGTAAAATTATGCCCTAAGGGCTACATAGAATCCGATGATGATATGCGCACGTCTATAGGCGGGATATTCGCGTGCGGGGACATAAGGCGTAAGTCTTTAAGGCAGATAGTTACGGCTGCCGGTGAAGGCGCTACGGCGGCTGTCAGCGCCGAGCGCTACGTCGAGAAGCTTAAGGGCGCCGAGTACAAATAAAATGGTGCCGAGGGGCAGAATCGGACTGCCCACGCCTGCGTTTTCAGCGCATCGCTCTACCACTGAGCTACCTCGGCATCTTCACGAAACTAATGTGAAAAGTAAATTAACATGAAAATCTCCGGCAGTCAAGAATAATAAAACAACCATGCAAGACAAGATCATCACTCTCAGGACAGGCAAAAAAGGC
>JAPLMH010000042.1 GCA_026387135.1 Candidatus Omnitrophota bacterium
ATCGCGTTGAGCCTGGACTCGGGGTCCTTTTTGAAGTTGTCGTAAGCCGAGACGAAGTCATCGAGCGTCATTTCGCTTTGGGAGAGATAGTGCCATATCTTGCCGGCCTCTTCGGCGGAATGCGGTCCTATGCCCATTACACCCTCAAGCGCATTATCCTTCTCATTTACCAGGAAGAGCATGGCGCGGTTAAAGCCGAGCCCCTCGTGGGAAGTTAGGGCCGTAAGGATTATGTAAAATACCTGATCGAGCTTGAGCGTGGTCCTCATGGCATTGGAGACCTCGTAAAGCATGGATAACTCCCATTCCATCCGCTCGATATTCTCTTTCAGCTCTTTATCTTTTTCGGTCATTATTTTTTCGTTTGATCTTTGGGCGTTATCGGCGCCGGCAGCTCTTTCAACTTTCCGGTAACGACGCTTATGGCGGTCTCTTTATCGCCCGTCTTCCTCGCCACGATCCTCGCCTTATCACCGACCTTGAGCTCTCCGACCTCAATAACCTTTAAAACATTTGTGCCCGGGCCTATCTCCACAACGTGGTTCTTGCCGTCGACATCGTTGGAGACTTCCAGCTTAACGCCTTCAGGAGCCGTCGTGTCTATCTTTGAGATGGTGCCAGATACGAAAGCTATGTTCTTGTCCATTATCATAGGTCTGGGCTGCGATCCAGCGCTTTGGGCCTTATTCTCATCGGCGCCAAATGCGCTGCCCGAGAGCACTATAAATAATGCCGCAACACAAAATACTGAAACCAGCTTCCTCATACCACCCTCCTTTATTTGTTAGCTTAAGGATAGCACAATTGAATGGGCATGTCAATTGGGAGAGGGAGAGAGTAAAAGTTATTGACACTATAGAAAGACCTGATATAATGGGTTCACTTCAGGGTGAGGCGAAATTCCTCAACCGGCGGTGATAGCCCGCGAGCTCCGTCATAAAGATGGGGCAGAACTTGTGAGATCCAAGTGCCGACCGTATAGACGGGATGGGAGAAGGTAATTGATAGTTGATAGTCCGAAGTGCTGGAAGACCTAAAGAAGGGCAGGCAGATCATCGTCATTGACGATGAAGGCCGCGAGAACGAAGGCGACCTCATAATGGCGGGAGAGTTCGCCAAAAGCTCCGATATCAATTTCATGGCGACTCATGGGAGAGGGCTTATCTGCGTGCCCATGGAAGGCTCAAGGCTGGACGAGATAGACCTGCATCCGATGGCCGCGAATGTCCGCGACCCGTATAAGACGGGATGGGCGATATCGTGCGACGCTAACAAGGGCGTTACCACCGGCATCTCAGCGCATGACAGGGCGCGAACCATCCAGATACTCTCAAATCCGAAGACCAAACCCGGCGATCTTTCCAGGCCGGGCCATGTCTTTCCTCTCCGGGCAAACGAGGGAGGAGTCTTGGTCAGGGCGGGACACACCGAGGCCTGCGTAGATCTTCTAAGGATGGCGCACCTCTTCCCTGTGGGAGTTATATGCGAGATAATGAACTATGACGGCACGATGGCGAGGCTTGATGACCTGATAAAATTCTCAAAAAAGTTCGATCTGAAGATATGTTCTATAGCTCAGCTAATAGAGTACAGAGGTAGATCGGAGAAGCTCATAAAGAGGATCACTCAGACCACCATACCTACGGATTTTGGGGATTTTAAGGTGCTGGTTTACGAGTCGACGGTGGATAAGTATCACCACCTGGCTCTTATCAAAGGCTCTCCGGCCAAAAACGGGGCTTTGGTGCGCGTCCATTCCGAATGCCTTACCGGGGATGTATTCGGCTCGAAGAGATGCGACTGCGGCGAGCAGCTGAAGCTCGCCATGAAGATCATAGAAAAATGCGGCAGCGGCGTTATCCTGTATATGAGGCAGGAAGGCCGCGGCATAGGCCTGGCGAATAAGATGAAGGCGTATAAGCTGCAGGATAAGGGGCTTGATACTGTAGAGGCGAATGAGGCGCTGGGGTTCAAGGCTGACCTGCGCGATTACGGGATCGGCGCCCAGATATTGGCAGATCTGGGCCTGGGCAAGATCAGGCTCTTGACCAACAATCCCAAGAAGATAGTGGGCCTTGAAGGATATGGGCTGGAGGTGGTCGAGAGAGTTCCTCTGATAGTGAAGCCGTCAAAGAGCAATAAGAGGTATCTTAAGACGAAGAAGGAAAAGTTGGGGCATAAAATACTGGTTTAAAAAGAGGAGGAGAGCATTATGTCAAATCTGATAAAGGCTGATCTGGTAGCAAAGGGAAAGAAGTTCGCGATAGCGATATCGCGCTTTAATGAGTTCATCTCGGCGAATCTTCTGGAAGGGTGCGTCGATACGCTCACAAGGCATGGTGTGCAGGATAGCGGCGTAGATATCGTCTGGGTGCCTGGCGCTTTTGAGATACCTTTGGTAGCTTTGAAGCTGGCCAAGTCGAAGAAGTACGACGCGGTGATATGCCTGGGCACAGTGATAAGGGGCTCAACGCCGCACTTTGAGTTCGTGGCGAGCGAGGCGGCAAAGGGCGTGGCGAAGATATCGCTCGATACGTCCGTACCGTGCATATTCGGCGTGATAACTGCCGATACGCTTGAGCAGGCGATAGAGAGAGCCGGCACAAAGGACGGGAATAAGGGCCGCGACGCGGCGATCTCGGCGATCGAGATGGCGAACCTGATGGGAAAAATATAAAGGAGCATACATGCGTAAGCGCACCAAAGCGAGAGAGTACGCGCTGCAGATATTATACGCTGTGGATATTACCAAGGATGACCCCAAGGACTGCGTGGAGCGCTTCTGGGAGGGCAACGAAGAGTCTTCAAGCGAAGTGAAGAAGTTCGCCGCCGGTATCGTCCTTGGAGTGGCTGATAATAAGAAAGATATCGACAAGATGATAGCCAAGTATGCCACCAATTGGCATCTCGACAGGATGGCCGTCATCGACAGGAACGTCCTGCGGTTTGCCACGTACGAGCTTCTCTATGAAAAAGATATCCCCCCGAAGGTCTCGATAAACGAGGCTATCGATATAGCAAAGAAGTTCGGCGGGCCCGACTCCGGTAAATTCGTGAACGGCATCCTTGATAAGATAAATAAGACGGAGTGCAAAGGATCTAAATGACCGGGACAAAATACGCGGACCTGCACGTTCACACATTCTATTCCGACTCTACTTTCTCCCCGGAAGAGGTCGTCACATGCGCCAAAGAGAAAGGCCTGGCCGCAATAGCCATATGCGACCATGATACGGTGGACGGCATAGACCCCTGTATGGCCCTGGGCCTGAAAAATGGCGTGGAGATAATACCCGGGATAGAGATGTCGGTGGAGAAGATGGACGCGGAGATCCACGTATTGGGATATTTCATAGACTGGAAGCAGGAGTGGTTGCGCAAAATACTTAAAGAGATCCAGGATTCAAGGGTAGAGCGGATCTTTATCATGATAGAGAAGCTAAGGGGCATGGGCGTAAAGATAGACGCCGAAGAAGTCTTTAAGATCGCTGTCAATAAAGGATCCGTGGGCAGGCTTCATGTCGCCAAGGCCATGCTTATTTCCGGAGCCATAAAAAATTTAAGGGAAGCCTTCGCAAAATACATAGGTTTTGCGAAACCATGTTATGTCCCTTATACCAAATTATCTCCCGTGGAGACCATGGAGCTTATATTGAAGGCCGGCGGAGTGCCTGTGATAGCTCACCCCGACCTTATAGGGAATGACGATTATATAAATGAATTCGTGGACCACGGATTAAGGGGCCTTGAAGTATACCATACTGATCATAAACCTCACGTCACCAAACGATATGAAGCGATGGCAAAGGAGATGGGCCTTTTGATGACGGGCGGATCCGATTGCCATGGCATGGGCAAGGGCCGGATCCTTATGGGAACAGTCCGCGTGCCGTATGAACTGGTCGAAAAACTTAAAGAAGAGGCAAAGAAGATAAAGGATGGCCCCAAATACAGATCCTAAATATATGGCCCTCGCGATAGCTCTCGCGAAAAAAGCCGAGGGCATGACGAGTCCCAATCCTATAGTCGGCGCCGTCATAGTCAGGAAGGGAAAGATAGTAGGGCGCGGCTATCATAAAAGAGCAGGCCTTGCGCACGCCGAGATCAACGCGCTTCGACAGGCCGGAGCTAAAGCAAGGGGCGCTACGCTTTACGTTACCCTGGAACCATGCGATCATTTCGGACGGACCCCTCCCTGCACTAAAGCTATTATAAAGAGCGGTATCAACAGGGTCGTTATCGCCATGAAGGATCCAAACCCTATAAATAACGGGAACGGTATCAGAAGATTAAATAGACATGGCATAAAGACGAAGGTCGGCATTCTCGCTAAAGATGCTTTTGATATCAACAGGCCCTACATAAAATTTATAACTAAGAATATCCCGTTCGTCACCGTTAAAGTCGCCCAAAGCCTTGACGGTAAGATCGCCACGAGGTCAGGCGATTCAAAGTGGATATCTTCCGAAAAGTCACGGCGCTATGTTCACAAGTTGAGGGAAATGGCGGACGCTGTGATGGTCGGCGCAAACACCGTCAGGCGGGATGACCCCCTGCTTTTGAGTAGATCATCGCGAGACAAACAGCCTGTCAGGGTGATAGTTAGCGGCAGGTCGGCTATCCCTTCAGGCGCGAAGATCTTTTCGGAAAAGCATAAGTATCCGGTGATAGTAGTGAGACCGGACGCCCGCTCCGGGAAAAGGGTGGATTTGCTAAAACTGCTAAAGGCGCTGGCTAAAAATAGCATAACGAATATTCTCGTGGAAGGCGGCGGTGAATTGATAGCGAGCCTGTTGGAGAAGAAGCTGGTAGACAGGCTCCTTGTCTTCATAGCCCCGAAGATAATCGGCGGCCGGGATGCCAAGACGGCGGTAGAGGGTATCGGAATAGAGAAGATAAAGGATGCTTTTTCGCTTAAGAATATCTCCGTAAAGAGATTCAAGGAAGATATATTGATACAGGCAGAGGTGCAATAATGTTCACAGGTATCGTAAAAGAGCTCGGGAAGGTTCGCCGGATATCCGGATTGGGAGGTCTCTACAAATTGTCTGTCGAGGCAAAGAACGTTGCGGATGGATCGAATATAGGGGACAGTGTCTCTATTAACGGCGTCTGTTTGACATTGACCGCTAAGAATAAGAACGCGCTCGATTTTGATGTCATGGGCGAGACCTTCAAGAGGACGAATTTTTCGAAGCTCACGATAGGCGAAGCCGTTAATTTAGAGCCCGCCTTGAGGGTGGGAGACCCACTGGGCGGCCATTTTGTCACGGGGCACATAGACTGTGTGGGCAGGATAAGAGATATAAGGCGCGCAGGCGATAATTATTCTATCGAGATCGCTTTCCCGCCGGAGTATAAAAAATTGGTCGTTGAGAAAGGCTCTATCGCTTTAGATGGCATAAGCCTTACCGTTGGCAGTGTAGGCAATAGTAGCGCCGTAGTCCACATAATCCCTCACACTCTTAAGCTCACGACCCTGGGGTCCAAGCGCTCGGGCGATGAAGTTAATATAGAGTTCGATATTATCGGCAAATATATTCT
>JAPLMH010000074.1 GCA_026387135.1 Candidatus Omnitrophota bacterium
TGTTCCAGTTGTCACGCCAGTGGCAATGGCTGGGTAGCCGCGTTCGGAAAGGATAAACGCTGAATGCATATAAGCGTGAAGCCTTCCCCGAGAATAGATATCCCTGAAGACGCCTTGGAGACTACAAGGTTGATAGGCAGCAAATGTAAGAGCCGTAAGGCTTTCAGTTTAGCTGTACTAATCCGTCGTCAGGCTTGACCATTTTATATTAATCTGTATACATTATGGTCGAAGCTCTATTTGCTTAAAGTAAATGTTGTGTTGTAATGTTATTATGGGTTGTTAAAATTTTAATCCCTGTGCTTTAGAGCGGAGGGGCCACACCCGTTCCCATTCCGAATACGGAAGTTAAGCCCTCCAGCGTTGATGGTACTTGTCGGGCAACTGACTGGGAGAGTAGACCAGTGCAGGGTTAATATTAAGCGCGTTGTGACGTTCGTCACAGCGCGCTTTTTTATGTCGACTTCTAGGGCATCTGGGTAGTATAATTATGAAAATATAAAAGGAGGAAATATGTTCAAGAAGATAGCGTTGTTGGTGATAATCTCAGCTTTTCTGTGCGGATCTCTCTTTGCTATGTGCGGGTCATGCGAAATAGGTGATGCTGTCGTGGTTAAAAAAGGGAAAGAAGCATCCGTAAACGTGAATAATACAATATGCCCGGTTACAGGAGATAAGGTCGACATGAAAGACCCAGTGACTGTAGAGTATAAAGGTAAAATATATAATCTCTGCTGCCCGGCATGCATCAAGGACTTTAACGCCGAGCCGGAAAAATATTCCGCGAAAGTAAAGTAAGGTAGGAATATGAAAAAATTCTATCTATCTGATACCGACAGGAAGATCGGCGGGGTATGCGGTGGGCTAGCCGAGTACTTCAATATTGACTCAACATTCGTCAGGTTATTATTTATACTGGGCGGCCTATTGGGCGGATTTACGGTTATAGCATACCTGGCGCTGTGGATAATATCCCCGCGCCACGCAAAAGGCAAGAGCTGATCCTTGATCAAAAAGAAGATATTGATAATCGAAGACGAGCCTGATGCGGCCGCGCTTTTGAAACTGCATCTGGAAAAATATAATTACGAAGTGCTGTTGGCCGGGGACGGCAAAGAGGGGTACCGCCTTGCGCGTACGCGGGCACCCGACCTTATCCTTCTTGACCTAATGATACCCGAGATGGATGGGTTTTGGGTCTGCAGTATGGTAAAGAGCGACAAGAAGTTCGCGGGGATCGCCATCATCGCTCTTACGGCGAGATCCGCTCCAGATGACATGAAGACCGCAAAAGAGTGCGGGGCGAATGATTATGTCGTAAAGCCGTTCGAATTCAGCGAGCTTTTAGTGAAGATCAGGGGGTTGATAGGTGAGAGTTAAAAAGATGGGTCATAAAGTTCTATTACTTGCGACGCTTCTCCTCGTGCCCTCCATGGCTCTCGGGATAGGGGGAGGCATGGAAGGCGACTCCGGCTCCGTGCCAAAAGTCATCTATACCAAACCAGCGGACGGATCCGCATTGGATCTTACTGGCAAGGAAAGGATAGTCTTCGAGTGGCAGATGGTGCCGATCCCGAGCGGTAATAGAGAGACTTATAAGTTTGTCTTATTCAAAGGCGATGGCTATCAAGAAGTGTCAAGCCAGATGATAGATGCCAGAACATTCCGCGCGGAAGTGCCATCGGATAAATTCGAGCCCGACGCCAGATACAGATGGTATGTGAAACAGCGTGACGCAAAGACCCTGGTTTGGAGTCAATATGACAGCTGGTATTTTAAGGTAACCAAGAGGTGATCATGAATAGGGCAAAGTTGTTCAAGGCGGCTAATGTATTGTTGGCGATATCATTTTTAGTACAGGTTATTACCGTGATCGGAATGGTATTCTTTAAGGGTATTTTGAGGCAATTGGGCATATCCGGCATCTTCTTTGAGATCCATGAACAGAACGGATTTATCTTCGTTGCGCTTGTCTTAGTGCACCTATTCTTTAATTGGGGATGGGTGAAGGTGAATATCCTGAAAAGAAAATAGAGCTACCTCCTTTGCATTTCCTGGGATTCGTGATAGACTAATATGATAACGGAGGTGTTTATGGAAGAGAAACAGATAGGGGCTGTTGACCATTTTTTCGGCAATATCAGCGTAAGCATGATCAAGTTGACCGACACGCTGAAGGTTGGGGATAAGATACATATAAAAGGCAATACTTCAGATTTTGTACAGGATATCTCCTCAATGCAGATCGATCGCGTTCCCGCGCAGGAAGCCAAGGCCGGCGACCTCATCAGTATCAAGGTCGATCAAAAAGTCCGCAAGGACGATGCTGTATATAAAATCTAATTTTACGGGAGGGGAAGAATAAGATATGAAAAGATACTTCATGTTAATTCTTGTAGTTGTATGTCTGTTCAGCTGCGCTTCAAATGGATTTGCCTGGTCAGACGACGTGGAAGGGATGCTTATGCCTTCGCCGAGAGGCGAGGATAATATGTCAGACCCCGAAGCTGTTATGGAGAATGTAGAAGGGCCGGTAGACGCGCCTTCTGAGAATGCAGCGCCTACGATAGCATGGGAGTGATTATGCAAAGGATAGTGGTCGTCTTCTGCATTATCTTAATATCGTGCGCATCCAATTGTTGCGCCGAGGGATTAGGGACGCTGATAGAATTAGGCAGGTCACAAGCCGAGATGCATAAGCAGTATGCCCAGGAGACGAGATCTTTTGAAGCCGTGAAGAGAGCCATAGAGACGGGCGCCATTAAGAAGGGCATGGATAAGGCTTCGATCCTTTCAAAATACGGCGAGCCCGTAGTGATAGTGGATGACCTGGACGGAAAGCGCGTAGACTGGATATATAAGCCGGCAGAGTCTTCATTCTTTGAAGGTGTAAGGGCGACTCTATTCTTCACTTCCGAAGGCGTGCTGGACGAAGCGAAGCTCGGGGAGTAAAAAATGGCAAAAGAGAGTTATTCGTTCGATATAGTTTCCGAAGCGGATCTGCAGGAAGTCGATAACGCGGTCAATCAGGCGAAGAAGGAGCTAGCCCAGAGGTTCGATTTTAAGGGCAGCAAATCTTCCATAGATTATAATCGCGCCGAGAAGAAGATACTGTTGGTAGGCGACGACGACTTCAAGCTGCGTTCCGTCAAGGATATACTTGCCGCCAAGCTTGCCAAGAGAGGCGTATCCATGAAGCTTCTTACTTTCAGCGACCCCGTGCATGTATTCGGCGGATGTTTCCAGCAAAATGCCGACCTGGCGGCCGGGATACCTCAGGACAAGGCTAAGGACCTCGTTAAAGTGATAAAGGCTCTGGACCTGAAGGTTCAGGCGCAGATAGAGGGAGAGAAGGTGCGCGTCTCTTCGCCTAAGAAGGATGATCTGCAGGCTGTCATAACCCACCTTAGAAAGACGGACTTTCCGTTGGCGCTCACCTTCTGTAATTACAGATGAAAGTAGCCTGCGCTATATTTTTTATCCTCTCGGTTGCTCTATCTTCACAGGCGGTCTATGCGGAAGGCGAAGTCAAGGGCCTTAAGAAGATAGAATACTGGAAGACCGGTAAGGTCAAGCAGTGTGATGTCTATGACGTCAACGGCTATCTTAAGGCAAAGGTCTATTGCCGCGGCGACGGGACAATAGAGAAGATAGAGAGGTTTAACATGATAGGTAAGCGCGTGGAAGAGGCTCTTTATGACGGCCGCGGTAAGCTTAAGACCGGCATAGACGGATGGGCGGCGATACGGTGGATCTACAGCGGCCCTATGCAGTTATATGAGATAGCGTACGATGAGACGGGAAAGCCGATGGAGATGAAGATGTATAGCGAGTCCGGCAGGCTGATAGCCAGGCGATACAGGGACGACGTAAATTTCGATCCCTACGAGCAGGCGAGCATGTATATGATGCTTGGGGGGCAGAGCGCGGCCTTTTATGATACTACGGTAAGAAAAGAGGATGAGGGCGATATACTGGAGCCGTGAGGTAAAGAGATGAAGAGTTATACAAAATATCTTTGGTTCAGCACGAAGAACCGGTACGACATCATAAATATCACTGATCAGGTGGAGGATGCGATTAGCGAGAGTAAAGTCAAAGAAGGCCTGTGCCTTGTCAATGCGATGCATATAACCGCAAGCGTATTTATCAATGACAACGAGATCGGGCTGCATCAGGATTTTTTAGCATGGGTAGAAAAATTGGCGCCGTACGGCAAGGAGAAATATAAACATAATCTCACCGGAGAAGATAACGGTGACGCACATTTGAAAAGAACTATAATGGGGCGCGAGGTGGTCTGCGCGATCACGAACGGCAAGCTTGATTTCGGTCCATGGGAGCAGATATTTTACGGAGAGTTCGACGGACAGAGAAAGAAGAGGGTCCTGGTAAAGGTGATAGGAGAGTAATGTTTATGAAGAACATTTCTATTGGCTTGGCTGTTATTTTCGCCTTGGTTTCGATATTTTTCGCGTGCGGTATCTGTCATTGCGATGATTCAGGACAGAACTTGAAGACATTCAGGGGGCAGGTACAGGAGATTGACTGGGTTGGTTCGCTTCTTACGTGCGAGGGGACTGATGAGATGACATTCTACGTTCCTTCCGGAACCAAGGTAAGGTATGGAACCGATGCGGTCTCTTTGGAGGACCTTGAACAGGATGATTACGTTCTTATAAAGTATATTGACGACCCCACGGGAACACCCAAGGCGGTCAGTATATCTGTAAACAAGACCTATCCAGAATTCTGATCATGACGAAGGCGTTTAAAATTGCGGCCGCTATATTCCTTATCGCAGCAGCGCTTGGCGCGTCGCCTTCCTATTGCGCGGATGAGTCCAAGACAAGCCATTACGAAGGGCGCATAGCATACCTTGACTGGGTCGGCTCGAAGATGATACTTAACGGAGTAGGTCAGATGGAGTTCTACGTACCTCGCGGCACAAGGATCCGAAAACTGGGCGGCTCTATAAGTTTCTCGGACTTGAATATCCTCGATAACGCGATAGTCAATTATTACGAAGACCCCTCCGGTAAAAATATCGCAGTCCGTATAACAATCACCGTGGTCTGATAGATGGATAGATTCCTTCCGACGTCAAAAGATGATATGAAGAAACTGGGCTGGGACGAGCTCGATGTCATACTGATCACAGGCGATGCTTATGTGGATCATCCCTCCTACGGAGCCGCGCTTATAGGCAGAGTTTTGGAGAGCTCGGGGTTCAGTGTGGGCATAATAGCTCAGCCGGATTGCCGAGACCTAGACGATTTTAAAGCGCTAGGCAGGCCCAGGCTCTTCTTCGGGGTCACTGCGGGCAATCTCGATTCTATGGTCGCCAACTATACCGCGAACAAGAAGGTCCGCAATATCGATGACTATTCACCGGAGGGCAAGTCCCACCTGAGACCCGACAGGGCCAGCATAATATATGCCAACAAGTTACAACAGGCCTACAAAGGCGTTCCCATAGTTCTGGGCGGCATGGAGGCCAGCATGAGAAGGCTTGCCCATTATGACTATTGGTCGGATAAAGTAAGGAGATCGTTATTAGTAGACGCAAAGTGCGACATCCTGGTCTATGGCATGGGTGAAAAGCAGATGATTGAGATAGCCGAGCGGCTTCGGGCCGGCGAAGATATCCGCTCTCTCGATAACGTAAGAGGCACTGTAGTGGCCAGAAAGGATCTGAGCGCCGTTAAGGATCCCATAACCATCCCTTCCTACGAGGATGTCAGCAAAGACAAAAATAAGTTTAATCAGGCTTTTAAAGTTATATATAACGAAGCCGATCCCGTACGCGGAAGAGCGGTAGCCCAGAAACATGCGGACAGGTTCGTCATTCAAAATCCTCCCGCGTTGCCGATGACCACAGAAGAGCTCGACAGGATATATTCTCTCGCCTTTATGCGCGATTGGCACACATCTTATGACAAGGCTGGCGGTGTCCCGGGATTAGATATGGTAAGAAACTCCATAACTTCCCACCGCGGGTGCGCCGGAGGATGCAGTTTTTGTTCGCTCTACCTGCACCAGGGCAGGCATGTACAGAGCCGCAGCATTGAGTCCATAATGAGAGAGATAAGCGTCATATCGGAGGATAAGGGATTCAAAGGAACGATCACCGACATAGGCGGGCCCACGGCAAATATGTATATGGCAAAGTGCCATCTATGGAAAGAGAAGGGCGCGTGCCGCGAAAAGAGATGCCTTGTGCCTGAGATCTGCAGGCACTTCAAACTCGGATATGAAGATTCTTTGGAGCTATGGAGGAAGCTTAAAGCTATGCCGAAAGTCAAGCACGTCTTCATAGGCAGCGGCGTCAGGTATGACCTTTTAACGGACAGTTATTCGGATGAATATCTGCACGAACTGTGCGCGCATCACGTCGGTGGGCAGCTTAAGGTTGCGCCCGAACATTGCGTAGATCACGTCCTGGATATAATGAATAAGCCGAGATTTAATATCTATGAGAAGTTTACGGATAGATTTGAAAGATTGAACAAGAAGCTTAATAAGAAACAGTTCCTTGTGAACTACTTTATAGTCGGCCATCCCGGAGCAAGGCTGGAGGACGCCCTTCAACTAGCCCTTTATCTTGCCAAAAAGCATATAAACCCGGAGCAGGTGAAGGACTTTATTCCATTGCCCATGACCCTCTCCGGAGCGATGTACCACACTGAGCAGGATCCCTTTACGGGAAAGAAGCTCTATGTGGCGAAGTATCCTCGCGAAAGGATGATGCAGCGGGCCCTTCTGCAGTACAAGAACCCCCAGAACAGGCAGTATATCTTAAAAGCCCTGAAAATACTCGATAAAGAGGGCTTAAAGAAGGTCCTGCTGGGCTAATCTTCTTGACATCTACCGCCCCATCGATATAATAGTATAATTACCATAAAAGCCTAAATGGAGGAGATCGATGGCAAGTTTCCAGCCTAAGGATATCAGGAATATAATATTACTGGGCCATTCGGGATGCGGCAAGACGTCTTTAGTGGAGGCGCTTCTCTTGAATGCAGGCGCCATACCCAAGATGGGCAGGATCATGGATGGCACGACCGTCTCCGATTATAATGAAGACGAAAAAGAGAAGAAGCACTCCTCCAGCACGTCGCTCGTAAGCTTTGCGTATAAATCAAAGAAGATAAACATAATAGATATCCCCGGATATACCGATTTTGTGGGGGAGATGATAGGCGGTTTGGAATCGGCAGATGCATGTATAGTGGTGGTTAATGCCACCGGAGGCATAGAGATAGGCACAGAGCGCGCGTTCAGACTGTCGAAGGAGAGGGGCGTGCCATGCTTCTTCTTTATCAACATGCTCGACAAGGACCACTCCAATTATGATAAATGTTTCGACGACATAAACAACAAGTTCCGCAAGCATTGCGTGCCGGTCGATTATCCTATAGGCAAAGAGTCGTCATTTAAAGATGTGGCAAACGTGATAACCCAGAAAGGCGCCGAGGGCCTGGATGACGCCGAGAAATCCCATTTTAAGGCGCTCGGGGATTCTCTGGCCGAGACCGTTGCGGAGACGGATGACGTCCTGTTGGAAAAGTATCTGGACAAAGGAGAGCTTTCGGCCGATGAGCTAACACAGGCCTTGAAGAAAGGCCTGAATACCGGGGATATATCGCCGATACTTTGCGGCTCTGCGACCCGTAACATAGGCATTAAAGAGCTTCTCGATTTTATAGTGGACTATCTCCCGTCTCCGGCAGATAGGCCCAAGACCGAAGTGACAAAGCCCGAAAGCGGCGATAGGGTATCTTTAGATACCGATCCCAATAAACCCTTTGCCGCGCTCGTATTCAAAACTTTATCAGATCCGTTCCTGGGACAGATATCCATATTTAAGGTCCTTTCCGGGAAATTGCAGTCGAATGGTGGTTTTTTTAATGTCAATAGAGGCGTTAAAGAGAAGATAGGTCAGATCTTCTCGCTGATGGGTAAGAACCAGGTCTCTATGGAGTCGGCACAGGCCGGGGATATCGCGTGCGTTGCAAAACTTAAAGATACTCATACGGGCGACTCGATCACCGATGAAAAGAGCGCGGTAAAATTCGATGAGATAAAATTTCCGGAGCCTGCGGTATCTTTTTCGCTCAAACCGAAGACGAGAGCCGATGAGGATAAGATATCGAACGCCATCCACAAGATAATGGCCGAAGACCCGACCTTCAAGGTCACGCGCGACGAACAGACCAAAGAGATGATAGTCTCCGGAATGGGAGATATGCATATCAACATGATGATCAACAGGATGAAGATGCGATATGGCGTGCAGGTGGAACTTGGCACGCCTAAAGTGGCGTACAAAGAGACGATACTGGGCAAGGGCGATGCCCAGTACCGGCATAAGAAGCAGACCGGAGGAGCCGGACAGTTCGCCGAGGTTTGGATGCGCATAGAGCCGCTTCAGCGCGGCGAGGGATTTCAGTTCGTGGATGTGGTGGTCGGCGGCGCTATACCGAGGCAATTTATGGTGATATCGCTTTCCAGACAGCAGCGCGTCACGCATTCAGAGAATCGATGCTTAAAGCCAAGCCGGTAATTTTAGAGCCCATAATGGACGTTGATGTAACCGTTCCGGACGAGGCCATGGGTGATATAACCGGAAGCTTGAACTCCAGGCGCGGCAGGATCATGGGGATGGAGCCAGGCGAGGGGTCTCAGACCGTAAAGGCCAAGATGCCGCTCGAAGAGATGTATAAATACGTTAATGAACTTAAGTCGATAACCGGCGGGAGAGGGACTTATACGATGAACTTCTCCCACTATGAGGTGGTGCCATCCAATTTGGCTCAAAGCATAATTGAGAAGGCCAAACTAACTAGAAAAGAGGAGACGGAGGAATAATGAGCGGTCATTCTAAATGGGCAACGATAAAACATAAGAAAGCGGCTACGGACGCCAAGAGGGGCAGCCTCTTCACAAAGCTTATAAAGGAAATATCGGTGGCTGCCAGAGGCGGCGGTAACCCCGATACCAATCCGCGTCTGAGGGTTGCTATAGAGAGGGCGAAAGAGTCGAGCATGCCGGCGGATAATATTGACCGCGCGATAAAAAAAGGTACCGGCCAGCTTGAAGGCGTAACATATGAAGATATAACGTTCGAAGGCTACGGCCCGGGCGGGGTCGCCGTTTATATAGAGGGCGTATCGGATAACAAGAACAGGACAACCGCCGAAGTCAGGACGATATTCACGAAGAGGGGCGGCAACATGGCCGGCGCCGGTTCAGTGGCATGGATGTTCGAGAAGAAGGGCTATATAGTCGTAAGCAAGACAAGTGCGGAAGAAGATAAATTGATGGGCGTGGCTCTGGATGCCGGCGCGGAAGATATGATAATCGAGGAAGAGAACTACGCCATAAAGACCGCTCCTCAGGACTTCTTCAAGGTAAAGAAGGCTATAGATGATGCCGGCATAAAGACTGAAGACGCGGAGATAACTTTGCTGCCAAAGAATTTAGTGAGGGTTGAGGGTCCAGACGCGAAGAAGATATTGGAGCTTGTGGACGCCATAGAAGAGCATGAAGATGTCCAGCACGTTTATGCGAATTTCGACATACCGGATGACCTCATAAAAGAATAATGCGAATACTCGGCATCGATCCCGGCCTGGGGACGACTGGTTATGGCATCATAGAAGAGAGAACCTTTAAGCTTATCGAGGCCGGCACAATAAAGACGCACGCCAACACGCCGATACAGTCGAGGCTCAAGAAGATATTCGACGCCATTAGCGAAATTATCGAAGAGCATGAGCCGGGCGTATTGGTTCTGGAAAAGATATATTCCCATTATAAGCACCCTACCACTGCCATACTTATGGGACACGCGCGCGCGGCTGCATGCCTAGCGAGCGGAATACATGAGATCCGTCTGGTGAACTATCCCTCTACAAAGATAAAGAAGACTATAACGGGCAATGGCCACGCATCAAAAGAACAGGTCCAGAGGATGGTCCAGAATATCTTAAAGTTAAAAGACCCTCCGGAGCCGGTAGACGTGAGCGACGCTCTGGCAATGGCGATAAGTTACTGCTATATGGAGAAGATAAAGTGATCTCGGAGATCAGCGGTAAATTAAAACAGAAGAAAGATACGAGTGTCATACTCGATGTCAATGGTATGTGCTACGAGGTGATGATACCTCCCGCTGTGATGAAGAACCTTGATACGGCAGGCGGCGAAGGCGCGGCCGTAAGCCTCAAAGTCTATCACTACTACCAGATGGATCAGTCAAAGGCCATACCTGTACTGGTGGGGTTCCTGAACGACATAGAGAGGGATTTCTTCGAACAGTTCATAACCGTTTCGGGCGTTGGGCCGAAAGCCGCATGCAGGGCGCTGAGCCTTTCATTCCCGGTAATAGCCGAAGCCATAGACAACGGCAATATGGCGCTTCTGAAGACATTGCCCGGTATCGGTGAGCAGAAGGCCCGGGAGATAGTGGCCAAGCTGCAGGGGAAGGTCGGAAAGTTCTGTCTCATGAAAGACAGGGCATCACAGGAACTGCCAAAGATCAAGGAAGATATTAAAGAGGAAGCGCTTAATGTGCTCGTTCAGTTGCAGTATAAGAAGGGCGAGGCCGGCGACATGATAGAGAAAGCTATACGGCGCAATCCGAAGGTCTCATCGTGCGAAGAGATATTGAACGAAGTTTACAAGGGATCAAAGAGATGACAAAAGACAAGATATTGCCCGAAGGCAGGGAGAAGCTGATCACGAATCAGGCAGATTCGGATGAAGATCAAATACTGATCCTCTCCCTGAGGCCCGGGAAGCTTAGTGAGTTTATCGGGCAGAACGATATAGTAGAGAGCCTTAAGGTCTCGATGGAGGCGGCCAGGAAGCGGAAAGAGCCTTTAGAGCATGTATTGCTATCGGGCCCCCCGGGGCTCGGAAAGACTTCGTTGGCGCATATCATAGCGCATGAGATGGGGACCAAGATAACATCAACGAGCGGCCCGGCCATTCAAAGGTCAGGGGACCTCGTAGGCGTTCTCACCAACCTGGAAGAGGGCGACATAC
>JAPLMH010000136.1 GCA_026387135.1 Candidatus Omnitrophota bacterium
ATGGATTGGGCTATTACCCAGGCAGCAACAGTAGTGCCGAATATGTAGTTCTTGCTAAACTCTACCAGGTCTAAGTAGAACATAGTCGATTATTATAGTATATTAAGCCGGATGATTCAATGATAATCCTCGCCATACTAAGCATTTGCCGAAGAATTGACAAAGCTGCGACGCGATGGTAGAATTGGGCTCATGACTAATGCCATAAAAAAGATCTCCATAATAACGTCTGTGAGCATAGTCATAACTCTATTGGTGCTTGCGGTCTCAAGCCTCCTGCCTCTGAACGATACCCTGAATAGATCGCTTTATGACCGGCTTGCTAAAGAGAAATGCAGGCTCGTCAAGCCCCCCGCCGAAATAGCTGGCATAACTCTCGTCCTGATCGATAACAATACCCTCAACAAGATGCAATCGCGCTGGCCCTACCCGCGCTCCGACTTTGCGACCGTGATAGATAATATCGAGAAGGCCGGAGCCAAAGCGATCGCCTTCGATTTTACATTCATGGGACAATCTACGCCCGAGGAAGACGCGCTCCTTAAAAATTCCATCGAAAAGAACAGTAACCTGATCCTCGCCTGCACGGTGGATGAACGCGGCATCCTGGATTTCTGTCCGGGATCGGCCAACAACCTGGCAAAAGATACGCCGCTGGGAATAGTAACAAAACTCCAGGACGATGACGGCGTCTCCCGAAGCGCTTTGACTTATCTCGTCAATACCGACGATCCAAAAAAAGGCTTCCTCTCCTGGGAGATACAGTTATTAAAGACGGCCAAAGCGGTATCGATGGACTCTTTCTCCAACGAAACCGACCGCGTCACATTTAAAGATGGCGAAGGCAAGGCTTGGTCCATACCCGTAAACCCCAAGACAAAATCTTTTATGATAAACTTCACGGCCCATACAACCGATTTTAAATACCTATCCTTCTATAATGTGCTTAAGGGCGACTTCGGCCCGGCCGTCTTAAAGGACAAGATAGTTATGGTAGGGCTTGCTTCTTCGATCCTGGCGGACATACATAACACGCCCATAGGATGGATCCCCGGCATTACGCTTAACGCAAACTCTTTTCTGACGCTTTACAGCCGTAATTTTTTAACGGACCTTCCCCCGCTGTTTGTATATATATTGACCATTTTGGCCGTGATCCTGGCATCGTTAATAACCATGAAATACGGCAACAAAGCCGGATATATTTTTATTGCTGCAGAGGTCGCCCTGTTCTTCTTATTAAGCTATCTATTGCTTACAATGGGTTATTTGTGGAACTATTCCGGTCTTCCTTTGGCTGTAATAATATGTCCGATCATAACCAAAAAGATACTTGGCTTGACTTATCATGATCTTTATGTTTAAATAAATCGAATCAGGAGATTGATATGCTAAAGAAAGCTATTGTAATTATATTATTTGCGGCTATCTTCGCCCTGCCCGGCTGTTCCCTTTTAAACAGAGATATAACTATCACCAATGCCAAGATAGTTACCGGCGTGGATGAAAACCTCATGCCCGTAAAGGCGATGGATATATTCCCGAAAGGCACGACTAAAGTATCGTGCTGGTTCCAATGGCGTAATGCCAAACTAAATACCCAGGTTGTGGCAAAATGGCATTATGTCACGGACGACGTGCATATACTGGATTATAATTTTAACATACCTAAAAAGGACGGCAACGGCAGCGTGATACTTTCGATGCCGGAAGGCAAGGTCTTACCGGGCGGTTCCTATAAAGTGGGCTTGTATCTTGGCAAGAGTCTACTGAAGTCGCTCGATTTTAGCGTAGAATAATACAGGTCTTAATAAGATTAATATTGTATCAGGTTTTTTTCCGGGCCCAGAGGCATACCTGAATGGTAAGTAGTGACCAGCCTCCTACCTTCCGCAAACGCTACTTTGATCTCCCGGCCTGCGTTTACTCCCGTAAAATTCAATCTTTCACCATGATACTGTAAATTAGCATGAAGCGGCATCGTTGAATATGCCACGATTATTGCTATTACCGCTGCTATCACTGCTAATTTTATACGTATCATAACCTTCTCCTCTTTCCTTACCTTACACTATAAGTATAGCACAAGAATTGACTTTTGTCAAGTATTTTTATATCAAAAAGTCAATTTAATAGGCATAATTTTTCTAACTTATTGATATGTATGTAGTTAGGAGTTTTATCGCTTATTCTCTTCCTTGATCTTGGGTTCCATAAGAGGCTTCTCAGCACCGAGGGGAATCCCCAGCGCATAGGTGGGAATCGTTCTGCTGCCATCCGGGAACATTACCTTGACTTCCCTGCCCGCATCCATATTCTTGAATATTAATGCATCCGACACAGGCAACACTGCTCTCATCTTTACGCCCGTGAATTCGGAAGGCTTCACCGGCTGCTCTATCGAACTGATCGACATTGCACCCGTAAAATTATCGGCTCTTAAAGCCTGTGAAGTGACTCCTTCTGTCTTTATGCCCCCAAAGGCCGGCTGCATTAATCTGACGCTATTAACATTGACTCCGCTGAATGCGTTGGCGGGCAGAACGGGCAACGTCAATTCTCCGGCCCTGATCGGGCTAAAATCTGTATTTGCAGGCATCTGAGCCGACGCTTCAACGTTGTTGAATGCGTTAGGCACCGTAATCTGCGGCATCATGGACGCAACATTTATATTTTCAAAATTGATCGGCGTGGGCATCACCGCCGAAGGAGCGATATTGGCGAACGCTGCAGGCGACAATATGGGCATCTCTGCCGCCATAGCTGTAGTGCCGATAAACTGGGCCGGCGCCGGTAGCTGACCGGAAATATTCGCATTGATAAATGCGTCCGGCGCAATGGTCGGCTGTATCATGTGCATGGACGCGGCTCCATTAAAAGAATCCGGCAGGATCGGCAGCTGCGTCGTATGTATAGACATGGCTCCATTGAAAGTATCCGGGGGGATCGGCATATGCGCTATGGGTGCGGGAGTTTGCCCATGTAGTACCGGCACAGGTGTCAATGCGGGAGTCGCGACAGGCACTATGGCCACAGCGGGCCCGGCGGCAACGGCTATCATAGCTGTACTATTCATAAGTGGGGAGATCCCCATCTCTTCCATCAGGATCAGCTGGGCAAACGGATCTCTGTATAGAACGTTTCCGCCCGGAACGTTATGAGGTAAAGGCGGTGGTAGAGGCGGCGCAACATAGTTATTCCATCCGGGAGTATTGCCCAGGCTGGTGAAGTTATAAGCTAGTATCGGTATAGAATTGATATTCGCCACATCCTTTGCAGTAACATAATTGACATTCCTCAAGCCCTGGGGATTAATATTCCATGCCGATCCGCCCACGCTGCTGGTAAGGTATATATTCTGCAGGGCCGTACCCGTCAGCACAAAGTCGCCTGTGATGATCTCGGTCATGCCGGCGTCAACGACGAGTTGCTTCCCGGGAGCGGTGATGCTGAGATTATTGAATGTAGTTCCATGGACGTGAGATACTATAGCGGCATCGTCAAATATCACCGTGCCCGTGCCCGCATTGAACGTGCCGTTGTTTGTGAAATCTCCGCATACCGTCATGGTGTTGCTGCCGGCATTGAATATGCCTGAACTATTTGTAAAGCTGCCGGGTATATTTATATTGCCGCTCAGGTTCAGGGCGCCGCTGCCTGAGTGACTCAATGAATGAACGGGCGTGCTTGCAGGA
>JAPLMH010000066.1 GCA_026387135.1 Candidatus Omnitrophota bacterium
CAATCGAAACAACTTTTGAACAATACTTCACAAGCGCAAGGGGAATAATTCCTGTATTTTCAAATTTTATAGTGTGGCGTGGTTCTGCTGCACTTGTTGATGTTTCTACTCCTTATTTTGCAGTAAGTAAAGACGGGGCTAAGGCAATTGAATACTTAAAGGGCATTAGTAAAGTCGCTCCTAATGTTGAATTGATTCGCTATGATTTAGCCAATCTAATTGCGTTGTATGGGTTAAAGTATAATCAAGTCGTTGTATCGGATGCGGATTTTATGCCGCGCCTCGTTGCTATACATACTCCGCCTCTTTGAATGATTTCATCTCTTCTGTTGATTATCATATCCACGGCTTTTGCCGTTATACTATCCACAACTGCCATATCGATCTCACCCGGTTGAACACAGCGGAAGCTGTATCCGGGAAGTTCATATAAAAGGTTCTTCTCCCGTTCGAGTCTCAACTCCTCGCCGAGCGCTATTGAAAGCGCTTCGGTAACGAAATTGCCTATACCTATCTCGTTAAAGAGCAGATTTCCTTGTTTATCTTTTTTCACATTCGTAAATTTGTCCTTAAAGAACGGGTTTTCCAGTATTCTCCGGAGTAACTCGTCATCCGGCGATATTCTGAATCCCTCGGAAACAACGACAGTGGCAGCGCCATATTTATCCATGCGCCGTTTCACCGCATTGACAACATCTGTAAGAGATACGACGGATGCGCCTTTTTCATCCACTGACCATTCCGGTGTAAGGGCTATCACGGTAGGCGCTACTGCCTTCATCTTTCTCAATTCGGCCTCGGCGTATCCTGACCTGTCAGCCGTATTCATGTCCGCCGCCCTGATTGTCAGATAACCGCTATCCCTACCCATGATTTCGCTCACAACCACTTTACTCTCCCCCGGCATAGGCGCGGCGCGGATAACAAATTTATTGGCGTAAGAACCCGCGGTATCAGCCCCTACCATATAGACATTGTGCGCGTCATAATCTATGCTTTTCGGAAGCGCCATGACCACCATATCATTGGTGCCCTGAGCGCGCAGTTCATTGGATATCTTTGTCGCCTCGGCCATATGGTCGCTGCCTCCCACCATGATGACCGTTTTACAATAACCCTTAAGATTAGCGATTGCGTTCAGCATATATTCCGGATGTTTCTCATCGCTTAAACTGACTCTCGCCGTCCCCTCCACTGCGCCAGGCATATTGATTATGCTGTATGATCTCTTCTCGTCAATCCAAACTAGATTTTTTGCGAACTCTTCCCTGGGTTGCACCAGGCCGTCGAGGCCGAACCGCACGACTTCCAGCGAATAGCCTTGCTCTGCAAGTCCGACCGCCAATTGCGCGAAATAATTGTTGACGCCCGCAGATTCGCCGCCGCTTATAAGCACTACTACGCGCTTATCCTCCGGAACTTCGCTCGGCCTCGGCCATGCCCGCAATAAGCCCAGCCGCGCCTTTTGTGTTGTGCGCGCTGCCTCAAGTAAGGCTCCTTGAGCCTTTTCGAAGTTTTCGCTTTTGCCTGCCCATGCCTTCAAGCCAGGCCTTTGCAGCCCGCGGCCAAAAGAGTACGATAACTGCCATGGGACTTGCGTCAGTTGGCTTAGCTTTACTGCGGCCTCTGTTTTTCCTTCGGTTTTCAATTCGGCCGCAGCCTCATCCCGGACGGTTTCGAATTTAGTCTGGCTTGTCACAGTAACAGCATTCAGATTATTATTAGCCTCATCATCCTCTTGCCCGCCTGATAAAAATACTATCGCAGGTACCTCTTGGGGAACCGTTTTAAGAAGCCCTTTGAGTGTATGATATCCGACTGTATTGGCATCGGCGCGATTTACTGCCTTATTGCCAGAGAGGATCATACTCGTTTTCAAGACGGCTCCATCCAGCCATACGCCCGCCTTGGCCAGTTCCTCAAAAACTATCTCAAGCGTACGAGTGGTTGCTTTATAGCTGGCGGCAATATCGTGAGAGCCGTCCAGTAAGACCTCCGGTTCAATAATAGGAACTAAGCCCGCTTCTTGCGTCTGTTTGGCGGAATTTGCCAAAACTACGGCATTCTTGCGGATATTAGCGTCGGTAGGCAGGCCTTTTACAGTATCAATGGATAGGGTTACGCGCCACTTGGTAAAGACGGCGCCTTTTGCCTTATACTTTGCCAAAAGTTCAGGTAGCTTTTGAAGGCCTTTTGGATCGGGAAGTTTTTCGCCTGGGCTATCCGGATCATCGATAAGGCCCGCGTCTGTTTTTATCCCGGGTAGAATACCTCTCTTCACCAGATGCTCTTGCACCAGGTTTTCGTCATTTTTACTCACATTATCAAAAGTTTCGCCGTAAAGAATAACCGCGCTGACGCCCGCCTTCTCCTGTCCCGGCACCGTGAGTATGAGCTGGCGCATCGTCTGACGATTCTCCGGAGTATTGGGAAGGCCGACCGATTCTAACCTTTTACCCGCTGTGCCCGTACTCTCATCCGCAGCCAAGATACCGCCGTTAGCCGGCACTATCCTCGCGGCAATATCTCGCAGATGCGCTCGAACAGTGTCATTTTGTGCCGGCGCTGGCGTTGCCGCAGGCCCGGCCTCTGTCGTGCCGCAATATGCCGCAAGGTACCTTAAGTCAAGATAATCGAGCCATAAATCCGTAACGAATGCGGGTTCGCCTGCCGACGAATTTCCGATCATGAAGCGAATATCATCGTCCGGCATTTCAGATATTATATAGGTACTATACTCCTCTTTTATTTTTTCTTCACCGTCTTGAGCCGATATTTTCTCTATCGCCAACGGGATCATGTTACCGAAGTCATCTCTCACAAGCAAAGGATAGTATTCCTTATCTCCCGCTCCCATATAATAGATCGATGGCAATATATGGGAGGCGACACCGTAAACGCCATTGTGTATATCCATATTCAACTTATTTACTGACGGCCTCAGGCCTCCCGGGCGTGAGATCAGATCAATGATATTGCGTAACTCATCTTTAATGCCCGACTGACCTTCGAATAAACTTGTATAACGCTTGAACAACATCTGCTTCGTTTCGATTGTCCACTCTCCAGGGCTAATGGACGGGTCTAGTTGCGCGGATACAGATCCAGGTACTTCTGCAAGCTTCCTGAGCGCGCTCGCCAACGATCTTATGGTCAATCCAATATCCGCAGGCTTCGCTAAAACTAGCTTCTTTGACAACGAAGCGATGAATCCTGTAAGTGTTGATGATGTCGGCGTGAATAATCTTAAAATATCAGGCACATACGTCGAGCCCTTCTCCGCCTTCATCACATAAGCGGCCAATCCATCAGCAGTCATGCTGGAAATACGCTGAGCGGATAAAATTTCCTCTGCGGCCGCGACTGTTTCAGCGGAATGAGTTTGCTGTGCGATCAGTCTTTGCGCGGCGGGGATAGAAGCGTCTTCTATGGCTTTACACAACATAAAATTGGGGTTCCCGGTCATGTGGATGGCCGCCCTACCTGACGCAAGCACGACGATCGCCGTATGAAGACGCCGACTGATACCGGCCCTATAGCGCAGCGCAACCATATATTGTATGCGGCCCATAAGGTCTAAAGCGTCTTCAAAGCTTCCTGAATAGTATTCATGCAGCTTGTCTTCGGTTAGCGAAGAGATATCGGTGAACGTAGCCGCATCTAAAAACTTGAAATCTTGAGCGGCAAGCGCCGCTTTTATATCATTAAAAGAGGCGCCCTCTTTCTCCATGACACCAAATATCGTCTCTCGAAGGCGATTCAACTCCTTGCGCACACCTCGCGGAAATAACTTTCTCTCAGACGTTTCTCGTAGTTTTAAGGTCTCCCCGCCTACGGTAATAACAGTGCCCGCGGCTGCCTGATCAGGCTCCGCTGCCGGCGCTGGCGTTGCCACAGACTCGGATGTTTCGGCTGCCGATGCTTGCACGGATAACTTTTCGCTGGCTTGAGCAGCTGACTCACCTAAACCATTCTCTTGGATTAAAGCGTCTAGAGTCTCTACGTTAAGTTTTGCGTCAGCCGGACCACTTGATCCGGTCCAACCTATCGGCCGCACAAACTCCTCAAGCTTTGAATACAGTTTATTTATAAACTCCGCGAGTTTACGTAGACCCTCTTTCGATTTTGTCAGCAGCAGGGTCTTTATTATCAGATCTGTCTTTAAATAGCCATCGCTTGTGGAAATCACGTAGTTGATCAATGCATCGACGTTCATGCTCGGAATACGCGCTGCGAACGCCCTCGCATCCTCCCCGCCGTCCTTGGGGTTGGCTCGCACAACTCTAATTCTATCTTCTAACTTCGCTATGTACTCACCAAAAGCCTGACTCTCCGATATTCTTTCTGTCGGCACTGCCTGCGGGCTACTTACCTGGCGGGCTTCGATCAAGCCTTTGGCCGCTTGCAGCATCCTCAAG
>JAPLMH010000112.1 GCA_026387135.1 Candidatus Omnitrophota bacterium
AAAGTTGCCGGATAAAGCACAGGAATAGAGGCATTGGTTAAGGCTATGCCGATGCAAAACGATAATGCGCAGTAAAGGATGGGCCGCTTCATCAATCTATAGAGACCTCATCTTTTATCTTCTCGTAGAGCTTCCCTCCGATGCCTTTCACCTTCTTAAGTCCTTCGATGGAACTGAAGTTCCCGTTTTTTGACCTGTACTCTACGATGCGATCCGCCAGGACTTTACCCACGCCTTTAAGCTTCTCAAGCTGTGCGGCATCGGATATGTTTATATTTACCTTGATAACATCGACCGGGGTATCTTCTGCGGTGTAAGTAAAATTATCCGATCTTACATCTACAGGAACTACTCTCTTTTGATAGGATCCGAAGGCTAGGCCAATGAGAAGTATGGCGAGCAATACAAGTAGGATCGATTTTTCCCGTTTTTCAAGGTCGAACATTTAGCCTATGACTATGTTGACTAATTTTTTCGGGACTATTATGAAGTTTTTTATAGTCTTACCGCTGGTGATCTCTTTTATCTTGGGGTCTGCGAGGACCATCTGCCTCAAGCCCTCTTCTTTGATATCAGACGGGACTTCAACTTTGGAGCGCAATTTACCGTTCACCTGGACCACTATGGTCACGACATCCTCGACTATAGCCGATCTGTCGTACTCGGGCCATTTCATCCTGAATATACTGCTCGGCTTACCTAAATTACTCCAAAGCTCCTCGGCAATATGCGGCACGAACGGCGAAAGCAATATCACGATAGCTTCGACCGCTTCGCTCATGACCTTCTGTTTGACCGCGTCATTGGCGATCTCACTGACCGAGAGATCGTATGTCTCATTTACGAGCTCCATTATGGAACTTATGGCCGTATTGAAATGAAAACCTCCGTCGAGATCTTCCGTGACCTTCTTTATGGTGAGATGCGTCTTTCTCTTTAAACTGTCATTGCGAGGCTGCGAAGCAGCCGAAGCAATCTTAACTTTAGAGATTGCTTCGTCGCCTTCGGCTCCTCGCAATGACGAAGAATGAATCTTCTCAACCAATCTCCACACCCTGCCCAAAAATCTGTACGAACCCTCTGTGCCCCGGTCCGACCATTCCGCATCCTTCTCCGGAGGCCCTATGAAGAGAGTATAAAGCCTTACCGTGTCGGCGCCGTAATCCGCGATCAATTTATCCGGGCTGACGACGTTGCCCTTGGACTTCGACATCTTGGCGCCGTCCTTTATTATCATACCCTGAGTAAAGAGGTTCTTAAAGGGCTCATCAAAACCGGTCATCTTTATATCGAATAGGAACTTTGTTATGAATCTCGAATACAATAGATGCAGTATCGCGTGTTCCACGCCGCCGATGTACTGGTCCACCGGAAGCCATCTATTTACAAGCCCCGTATCGAAAGGTTTGTCTTTAAGTTTCGGGGTTATATATCTAAGATAGTACCAGCTGGAGTCGACGAAGGTATCCATAGTATCGGTCTCTCTCTTGGCAGGACCATGACACTTCGGGCATTTCGTATTCACGAAATCTTCCGAAAACTTCAATGGCGACTCTCCCGTAGGCCTGAACTCAACATTCTTTGGCAGAAGAACAGGGAGATCTTTTTCCGGCACAGAGACGATGCCGCATTTCGGGCAGTAGACTATGGGTATAGGAGCTCCCCAATATCTCTGGCGTGAGATGAGCCAGTCTCTCAGTTTATATTGGGTGGAACGCTTACCCATCTTCTTCTCTTCAAAATAGTCCGCTATCTTTTCCACAGCGACTTCGGACTTCATCCCGTTAAATTGCCCGGAATTAGCCATGATGCCCTCACCTATATGCGCCTCTTTCATTGTGCCGGCGTCGAGCGGGTGCTTAGGGTCATCTATCACGACCTTTATAGGTAATTTATAGAGTTTGGCAAATTCAAAATCCCTCTGGTCGTGGGCGGGTACCGCCATTATGGCGCCTGTGCCGTATTCCATAAGGATATAATTGGCCACCCATATAGGCACCTTCTCATGGTTGACCGGGTTTATCACGAATCTGCCGGTGAAGACGCCCTCCTTCGCTACCTCGGCGTCCGCCCTGGATATCTTGCTCTCAGCGCGCATCTTATTTATGGCTTTGAGAGAATTCTTTTCGTCCGGCGACCCGGATATAAGTTTTTCAACGAGAGGATGTTCGGGCGCCAGAGCTATAAATGTGGCGCCATAGATAGTGTCTATCCTGGTGGTATAGCATTTTAATGTGTCGGCTAGATTCTCGATCTTAAAGTCTATCTCTACGCCTTCGCTCTTCCCTATCCAGTTCTTCTGCATAGCCTTCACGCGGTCGGGCCAGTTAGGCAGTTTTTCCAGGTCCTTTAAGAGCCTTTCGGCGTAATGAGTTATCTTGAAGAACCACTGTTCGAGGTCCTTCTGCAGAACTTCGGAGTCGCATCTTTCGCATGCGCCGTTCACCACCTGTTCATTTGCGAGCACTGTTTTACAGGAGGGGCACCAGTTTACGAACGCTTTCTTCTTATAGGCGAGACCCTTTTCGTAAAGTTTGGTGAAGATCCATTGGGTCCATTTGTAATAGGCAGGATCGCATGATATGACAATTCTATCCCAATCATATTCCACTCCCCACTGGTCCAGCTGACGCTTCATCGTCTTTATATTATTCAGCGTCGATTCTTCAGGGTGGATGCCTCCTTTTATGGCGGCATTCTCAGCCGGGAGTCCGAACGCGTCAAAGCCCATGGGGGTCAGCACATTGAATCCGCGCATCATCTTGTATCGCGCCACGACGTCGCCGATGATATAGTTCCTGCCGTGCCCCACATGAAGGGCTGCTGATGGATACGGGAACATCATCAGGCAGTAGAACTTATCTTTGTAGCTAGCGGTGTCTACTTTGAAGAGGCCCTTATCGCGCCAGAACTTCTGCCACTTCGGCTCGATCTTGTCGAATGGATACGATCTCTCGTCTTGCGGCGTGGGTTGTGGGTAGTCTGTCATTGTATTATTTTTTTATAAATCCTTTCACTATCTTTAAATTCATCTTGTCGTCTTTGTCGGTATTCTTCGGTGTCTCCAAAATGAATGCCGCGCTCTTTAATCCCGGATGATTTATGATACGTTTCATAGCAGCCAGGCCAATATTACCCTTGCCTATGTGCTGATGTCTGTCGACGTGAGAGTCCAACTCAGAGAGACTGTAGTTAAAATGGACTACCTTGATCTTATTTAGCCCTATCAACTTATCGAACTTCTTTAATGTCTTTTCAAGCCCGATCTTACTCTTTATATCATAGCCGGATTCAAATGTGTGAGCCGTGTCGAGGCAAACGCCAACTCTTTCAGGATGGTCCAGCGCATCTATTATGCGTTTAATATGCTCAAATCTGTATCCTATGCATGAGCCGGAGCCGGCTGTATTCTCCAGAAGTATCATCGTTTTGGGCTTAGCCTTATTGATGATCTGATTTAAGGCGGCAGAGAATCTCTCTATCCCCTTATCTTCGCCCGTACCAACATGGCTGCCTAGATGCGTAACGACATACTCTATACCCAGGACGTCAGCTCTTGAGACGTCCTCTACGTACGCCACTATCGACTTCTTGTAAAGCCCGTCGACAGGTGTAGCGAGATTTATAATATATGGTATATGCACCGCTACGGGAGCGATATCATAAGCAATTTTGAGCTTCTTAAAATTTGCTATATCGGATGGGTCGAATTCCGCGGCCTGCCAGCCCCTGGGATTTCGGCTGAAGATCTGCATGGTGTTGCAGCCTAGGGCCTTCGCCCTTTCAAGCGACTCCCAAATCTTGCCCGCTATCGAAACATGTACTCCGATACGCCTAGTCATATATTTAATGGTGCTGGAGGAGGGAGTCGAACCCTCACAAGCTTACGCTTAATGGTTTTTGAGACCATCGTGTATGCCATTCCACCACTCCAGCGGAATAAAAAAGCCTCTTTGAAAGGGGAACATTAAGGAAAACCTTTAATGGTGGAGCTGACGAGAATCGAACTCGTGACCTCACAATGCCATTGTGATGTGATTCCTCTTCACCACAGCCCCACTATATTATCGGATGATTATAACAATAGCAAGCCTGCTTGTCAACGCTTAGCCTGAGGAGTGCCAGATTTTGGGGTGTTTTTTAAAGGACGCGACGAAGGATTTGATTATCTTAGGGTCGAAACGCGACCTGGAGCCCTTAAGTATCATATTATATGCCTCCTCTGCCGAAAGGCTCTTCTGATAAGGCCTGTCTGTAGTGAGGGCATCGTATGCGTCCGCGATCGCTATAATGCGCGCTTCGAGCGATATGGCATTGCCCTTTAAACCACTGGGGTATCCGCCTCCCCCGAAACGCTCGTGATGCTCAAGGATGCCGCGCGTTATCTGGCGCGATTTCGCTATGGACTCGACTATTTGCGCGCCGATGTAAGGATGCTTACTTATCTCTTCCCTTTCCGGTTCCGATAATTCACTACTTTTTATCAGGATATCGTCTTTGACGCCTACCTTACCTATATCATGCAGAAGGCCGGATAGCCTGACATTCTCCATCGCCTCTTTATGAAGCCTCATCCGGCTGCCTATGGCCAGCGCGTAGTTCATCACGCGTTCGGAATGTCCGCCGGTATAAGGGTCTTTTGCCTCTATTGTCTTTACAAGGGATTTAACGGTATTGAAATAAAGATCCTTGAGGTTTTCATGTAATTTTGCGTTTATTATAGCTATCGCGATATCGTTGGAAAGGCCCGAAAGAAACTTCTCGTCTTCCTTTGTAAAGCGGCATCCCGACCTTTTCCTGTTGCTTACTATCAGAACCCCTACTATCTTCTCTTCCCACTCTAAGGGCACAGCCATGAAAGACATTATCGGGATCTTCTCATGCGAAAACGGAAGCTCCTTCTTTTTAAACAAGGAACTGGTCAGCATATCGTTGATCGTCAGGGTATTACGTTTTTTTATGACTTCTTCGTTTATGACCTCCCATCCGCCCAGTATTTTGATATTATCTATTTCGTCCGCGCTGAAACCCAGCGCGTCATGCAGAAAGAGAAAACCGGTATCCTCATCGATCAGGAATAAAGAGGCATGATCGGCGCCCAGGGCCGATATCAATTCCTTAAGGACGCGTTTGCTTACTATATCCGGGTCAAGGGAAGAGACCACCATCCTGCTTACGTCAAGCAGGATCTTGGTAGATTCATACTTTTTATGGCGGGATTTCATCTTTTAGTAGTCGCTCCAGAGGTACTTATCGACGTACTGCATCAGTATCTCCTGGAGCTTGCTGGGTAGAGGTGTCGGGAAGTACTTGCCGACGATGGCGTGGCCTATTTCATGCGCAAGGACGCCCTGACTAGCGTAATCGGCGGATATGAATATGACCCTATTCTTAGGGTCGTAATACGCCTTCATACCGTCTTGTAATGTCCCGCGGCGCAAATAGATCTTGAACTTCAGATCCCTGGGTATAACGCCCAATATCGACTGTATCCTGTCCACTAACCTGTCTATGAGGCTTGCTGCCAGCTGCGGGTTATCGCGAAAGTCATAGTGTTCGCCGCCCAACCGCAAAAAGAAATCATCTATCTCGCCAGGGTCTGAATAAGTTATGATAGAGTATTTTGTGCTGAACTCCAGCGCGTGGGCAGGAACTGCGAAGAGAAAGAAAAGGCATAGGAAGGTTACTATCAGTATACTATATTTCAATGAGGTCTTCATTAAGCTCTATTGGTATTGCGGCGGCGTCTGTTTTTGAGTGAATGTACCTGTGGCCGCGCCATTAAACGTGCCTGATTCCGCGCCAGTATATGTGCCGGCGGCCTGGCCGGTGAACTCTCCTACATTGTTAGCTGCTGAACCATTACCGCTAACCAACGCTGCCCACTGGCTCCCCTCCCATTTCGTTCCAGTCAGCGTCGCTGTAGTATTAGTAGTGGTGTCTGTCATTGTAAGCGTCCATCCGGTACCGGGTAACGATGTAAAAACTCCGTTAGTGATAGTTGCCGCCCATATACCGTCCGCCGCGGATTCGCCCATCCTGTAAAAGCTTGTGTTCATGGTCGCGGACAATATTCCGTTATTACCCGTCATAATGGAAGAATAAGCGACAGTTATCGGAACGTTTGTGCCGCCGAGCGCTATTATATTTGAATCCATCCCGGGCCCGGCCAACAGATTGCTGTATTGATTGCCATCTATAATATCCTGAGGTCTAACCCATTCTCCGGCAGCCCCCGCCTGCCATGTTCCGCTTCCACCTGCCTCATCTTCCGCATAATATCCCGTAAGCGGCCCGGACAACTTTCTGCCTGAAAGTGTGCCGTCTTTACCCAAAACGATCCAGATAGCATTTACATCGCCCTCGACTTCTCCGCCGGACCATTTGGTTCCGTCGAATCCTCCAAGCCACGAACCACAGGCATAATTCGTATCCGCGGAAGTCGCTCCCGGCACCGTCATGCCGGTTAAATCATAGATATCCCAAACATCGGAAGTAGTACCGCTGTAAGTTCCGCCGGTAACTAAATTCCACACCCCCCACTCCTGTCCCGCTATATTCAACATATTACCGGATCCGCCATTAGCATTTATATCACCACCACCGAAAAATCCTCCTCCGTCTTCCAATCCGCTTAACGTATCCCAAGAGATATTGTCGCGTAAATTAGCCGGTAGTATGCCTACGCTGTTATAAAATTTTTTGGTGAGCCCCATACCTTCAATGCTATACATCTCGTACATTTTAATATCGGCATAGTAATCTCCGACAACATCGCCATAGAGCACTCCCGCGTCACCTGCGGGGTCTATATAAAGCGAATATATCGCACCTTTTAATTTGCCTGAACCGCCAACACCTGCAGAAAGTCCATAAAAAGAACCGACGCCGTTACCCACACCGCTACCGTCATTGTACGTAGTATAGGTATAACCATCGCCATTATCATATCTGCTTACAAATCCATCTTCACCTGCAAGCCCTCCGCCCTGATAATACCACTCTTTTTGGACGTACCAGGCAAACTGCTTATCGGGAGTATCTTTGTGAGGCGGCGTAAATTCGCCCATAGAAATAAATTCAGGATGGCTTACGTCCGACCAGATAGCGCCTATCAAGCCGATAAGGCCTGCGAAATCAAAAGTAGCTCCTTCGCCGAGATTCCATCCCTGTGCCACAAAACGTCCGCTCGAAGTAAGCGGATTTGTATCAGTGCTTACTCCCACGCTGAGCGCTTCCCAGATCCCGTTATTATAAACTCCGACAAGGGAGCCCTTAGAGTTACTTATTCCCGACTCGCTTAAGCCTGTGACATCGATCTCTCCTGAAAACTCTCCAACTTGTCCGGCGGTCTCCCCTTTTAAGATCCCTATCCAATAAGAATTAGCCGTTGCTTCATTCCCAGAATCTTCATCAAAAGACCAGCCGCCCATATCCGCTTCCCAGCTGCCGGTAGGAAAAGGTGAGGTGTAACTGCCGCCGGAGCTCGACCTCCAAAGATTCCAATTATCCTGGTCGCTGATCTTTGCTGATTCAGCCTCTATGCTGCCGGAAAATCCCGGGCGGCCTATCGAGCCGATAGAAGTGTCACTGTATTGAATCCCCACCCCATCACGGAGATTTTCCGGAACAACGTCCGTTTCATATTCACGCTCCCCACGGCTTAAGGTGCCATCAGCCTCAAACATGCCGAGTCCCGGATAGAATGTCCCTGTGATATCTTTGGACAATAGATACCCGCAAAGATTCCCCCCAGCCAATGGATTGGGACGAATATAGAATGCGCCGAATAACCCCTTTAGTGAATTATTGACAATGGTTCCTCCGAGGGCTCCCGAGAAGGAGCCGCCGTCAGCGGTCTTGCCCGTCACGTTTCCGTCATTGGCCCACAAGGAATAA
>JAPLMH010000144.1 GCA_026387135.1 Candidatus Omnitrophota bacterium
TTTAAAAAAATAGCCAATTGGGTGGGCGTGACGGAACCCCGAATAAAACAGATCGCACTGTTACTATCTCTATGTCCGAAGATTCAAGAAGACATCCTTCTTATGAACGATGAAAAGCTGCGTCACATTAGAGAATATCAACTACGGACGATCAGATTAGAGATCGATTGGAAAAAGCAGATTATCCTCTGGCAAAACCTATCTAAGTAGCGCCTCCAAATACTGCCGTAAAATGCCCAATACTAAACACATCTGGAATTTGATAGGTTGATAGGCATTTTGGCTTGAAAATCGGCCATTAGGGGCTCACTGGCGCGTAATTAAGGGCATTACGCGAGCGGATCAAACATGCAGAAGCATCAGAAAGTTGCCGTATTCCTCGTCGAGGAATCGCAAAACAATGTAGGGCACCTTTAAAGGTGCCCTACATTTGATCTTATCTACCTATCTGATTTCGGGTAGAAAAAGTGGTGAGCCGCGCTGGACTCGAACCAGCCACAACCACATTAAAAGTGTGGTGCTCTACCAGATGAGCTAGCGGCCCACTAAAAATTTTGTACAGCAAAATTTTTGCTTCGAATTTTGGCACAAAGGTTTCCGGAGGAAACCGACTGCCCGCTTAAAATTCGAAGTAACAACTACCCCTGAATCTCTTTTTCCTTACTCGCGAGGAAAGTGTCTATATCTTTGATGAACTTATCGGTAAGCTTCTGTATCTCTTCTTTGGAATGAAAGCTCTCGTCTTCGGTGACGGCTTTGTCTTTCTCAAGCTTTCTTATATGCTCTACGGCCGAGTGGCGGCACGTCCTTAAAGAGACTCTGCCATCCTCCGCGATCTTCTTTAGCACTTTATCGAGCTCATCGCGTCTTTCATCGGTTAATGACGGTATTGATAATCTTATCGATTTGCCGTCATTGGTCGGAGATATACCCAGATCCGACTTAAGGATCGCTTTCTCTATCTCCGGCAAAACATTCTTATCCCACGGCTGTATCATGACGAGCCTTGCATCCGGAGTGGTTATGCTGGCTACCTGGCGAAGTGCAGTTGGCACTCCGTAGTAATCCACCTTCAAGGTCTCGACTATCGCCGTCGAAGCCCTCCCGGTCCTTACCATAGAAAACTCCCGCTGCGTAGCTTCCAGGGTCTTCTTCATCTTGACCTCTGTATCTTTTATAATTTCTTTAGCGTTCATCCCGCTGCCCTCACTTCTTTATGGTTGTACCGATCTTGTCGCCCATTATGACTCTTTTAATATTTCCTTCTTTCTTCATACTGAAGACTATTATCGGAAGCTCGTTGTCCATGCAGAGGCTCGTCGCGGTGGCGTCCATCGCTTTCAGGCCCATCTTAAGGACGTCTATATAGCGCAGTGTTTCGTATCTTTTAGCATTCTTATTCTTGACCGGATCGGATGAATAGACACCGTCCACTTTCGTGGCCTTTAGGATCACTTCGGCGCCTATCTCTATGGCTCTGAGAGCTGCGGTAGTATCTGTGGTAAAATAGGGATTACCGGTGCCTCCGGCAAATATTACGACCCTGCCTTTTTCCAGATGTCTTATGGCGCGCCGCCTGATGTAAGGCTCCGCGAGCGCTTCCATCTCTATGGCCGACTGGACTCTCGTAAATACGCCGTTCTTCTCAAGCGCATCCTGTAAGGCCAGCGCATTCAGCACCGTGGCAAGCATTCCCATATAATCGGCGCTCGCCCTGTCCATGCCCTTGGTCGATCCGGCTATGCCTCTGAAGATATTGCCGCCGCCGATCACTATGGCCATCTCAATGCCGAGAGACTTCACCTCTTTGATCTGACGGGCTATCGAAACGAGGACGTTGTAATCTATGCCGTAACCCTGATTGCCCTGCAGGGCCTCTCCGCTTAACTTCAGTACTATGCGTTTAAATGCGGGTTTTTTCATTCAATTAATTATTCTTCGCCGAGGTTCCAGCGAACAAACCTCTTTATCACTATATTCTCGCCGATCTTGGCGACCATCGAGGTCAATACATCTTTAACTTTGAGATTCGTATCTTTTATGAAGGGCTGCTCCAAGAGACAGGCGTCTTCGAAAAATTTATTAAGCTTGCCTTCCGTTATCTTCTCCATAGCGGCCGCCGGCTTGTCCTTGATCTGCGCCTTTATTATCTCGGTCTCTTTTGCCACATCTGACGCGGGGACATCGGACTTATTCAAATAGAGAGGACTCGCCGCAGCTATCTGCATCGCTATATCTTTTACGAACGCTTTGAACCCGTCGTTCCTAGCCACGAAGTCCGATTCGCAATTCACTTCCACCATAACGCCTATCTTGCCGCCAAGATGTATATAGCTCTCTATGCACCCCTGCTTGGCCGTACGTCCCGCCTTCTTTGACGCG
>JAPLMH010000156.1 GCA_026387135.1 Candidatus Omnitrophota bacterium
GAAGATCTCCCGCAGGACCCGCACGACGTTCCCGTTTCAAAGATCATCACAGCATAACCCGAAAGACAGCGTACAGTTAGTCATTAACGGCTAGTGTGTCCGTATTTTCGAATACCGGCCCACTCTAAAGGCGCGTTTTTCGGTTCATTTATAGAGGAGGAAGTTTTATGCAGCAGGATAGCGTTTTAATCTACATCGGGATGGCGGGCTTAGGCGCCGTGGTATTCTTCATGTTGGGGTACTTCATACGCAAGCGCTACGCGACGAAAAAATTACGCAACGCAGAAGAGAGGGCCAAGAAGACGCTCGAGAATGCCGTGGTCGAATCCGACAAGATAAAGCACGGCGCGGAGCTCCAGGCGAAGGACCTTCTTCTTAAGATGAGGACGGAGTTCGAACACGAATCTAAGGTGAGGCGCCAGGAGCTGAATGTCCTGGAAAAGCGCCTTATGCAGAAAGAGGAGAACCTTGATAGAAAGGTCGACATAATAGACCGCAAGGATAAAGAGTTCGAGAAGCGGGACCTCTCATTGGTAGAAAAAGAGAAGCAGATGCACCAGAAAGATAAGGCTCTCGACGCTCTGGTCCAGGAGGAGAAGGTGAAGCTCGAGAGAGTGTCTGGCATGACGAAGGATGAGGCGTGCCGCACACTATTGAAAAGGCTCGAAGATGATGTGAAGCAGGAAGCGGCCATCATGGTGCAGAGGGTGGAGGCGGAGGCCAAAGAGAAGGCCGACAAGGAAGCCCGCAAGATAGTAGGGCTTGCCATACAGAAATGCGCGGTCGAACATACTGTGGAGACGACGGTCAGCGTCGTGCATCTGCCGAGCGACGAGATGAAGGGTAGGATCATAGGCCGCGAAGGCCGCAACATACGCGCCCTGGAAATAGCGACGGGCGTAGATGTCATCATAGATGATACTCCGGAGGCGGTAATACTCTCCGGATTTGATCCGGTAAAACGCGAGATAGCGAAACGTTCACTTGAGAAATTACTCGAAGACGGCCGTATACATCCGGGCAGGATCGAAGAAGTCGTAGAGAAGACCAAAAAAGAGATGGAGACCTCCATGAAGGAGGAGGGCGAAAAGGCGCTCTTCGATGCCGGGCTCCATGGCATACATCCTGAAGTGGCGAAGCTTCTGGGAAGGCTAAAATACAGGACGAGCTACGGGCAGAATGTCCTGCAGCACTCTAAAGAAGTCGCTTATCTGATGGGCACCATGGCCAATGAGCTGAAGCTCGACTTCACCCTGGCAAAACGAATAGGACTGCTGCACGACCTAGGGAAGGCTGTAAGCCATGAAGTGGAAGGCACACACGCAAAAATAGGCGCGGACCTTGCGCGTAAATATAATGAACCAGAAAATATATGCCACGCTATAGAAGCCCATCACCAGGATATAGAGCCTAAGACGCTTCTGGCGGTACTGGCACAGGCCGCGGACGCTATAAGCGCCGCCCGTCCCGGAGCAAGGCGCGAAACTCTCGAGACGTACGTTAAGAGGCTCGAGAAGCTGGAGTCGATAGCCGATTCGTTCAAGGGCGTCGAAAAAGCTTACGCCATACAGGCGGGTCGCGAGATCAGGGTGATGGTGCAGCCGGATAAGATAAGTGATGCGCAAGCGGCTGTTCTTGCGCGCGACATAACGAAGAAGATCGAGGAAGGCCTTGAATATCCGGGCCAGATAAAGGTAACCGTTATCCGCGAGACCAGAGCGATAGAGTACGCCAAGTAAGCTGGCATAGGAGCTATTCATGAAAATATTATTCATCGGCGATATAGTCGGCGAGCCGGGAAGGCAGGCCATAAAGGAGCTTGTCCCGAAGATAGTAAAGCGCGAACGAATAGATTTCGTCATAGCCAACGGTGAAAATACGGCCGGAGGCAGCGGGATCACTCCTATGATCGTAGATGAGCTTCTGGGCTACGGGGTAGATGTCATAACATCGGGCGATCATATCTGGAAACGCAAAGAGATCCTCGACAGGATCGCCGAGGACGCCAGAATATTGCGTCCGGCCAACTATCCTAGGGAGGCGCCGGGTTTCGGGGCCACTGTGATAAAGTCAAAGTCGGGCGTAGATGTAGGCGTTATTAATTTGATAGGCCGGGTATTCATGCAGGCCGTCGAATGCCCTTTCAGGACCGTTAAGGCCGAAGTGGAGAAGATGAAGAATAAGACTAGGATCATCGTAGTGGATATACACGCTGAGGCTACGAGCGAGAAGGTGGCTCTCGGGTGGTTCCTCGACGGCACGGTGAGCGCTGTCATAGGCACGCATACACATATCCAGACAGCGGATGAGAAGATCCTCCCTAAGGGAACGGCTTTCTTAGCCGATGCCGGTATGACCGGGCCGTACGATTCGGTCATAGGCAGAAAAAAAGAGCAGATCCTGAACCGCTTTATCACGCAGATGCCTACAAAATTTGAAATGGCCGAGAATGACGTCCAGCTGCACGGCGCCATTATAGATATCGATGAGAAGACTGGCCGCGCGGAATCGATAAAGAGAGTTCAGGAAAAACTGGGATGATCAACCTAGAGCAGAAGAAACACGTATATACGGTATCGGAGCTGACGAAGTATATACGTGTGATAGTCGAGGAGTCTTTCCCGGGCATATGGGTGGAAGGCGAGATCTCTAATTTTATTCTCCACTCCTCCGGCCATATGTACTTCACGCTGCGCGACGCGGGCTCTACGCTTAAGTGCGCCTTCTTTAAGCATTCCAATCTGAAATTAAAGTTTAAACCAAAAGACGGGATGAAGGTAATATGTCATGGTTCCGTTAGTGTCTATGAGGCCAGGGGCGACTATCAGCTGATAGTGGAAGATGTTGAGCCGAAGGGCATAGGGGCTCTGCAATTACAGTTCCAGCAGTTGAAAGAAAAATTGCAGAAAGAGGGGCTCTTCGACGATAAATATAAAGTCCCGATACCTTTTTTGCCAACGAGAATAGGCGTGGTGACGAGCCCAACCGGCGCCGCCATACAAGATATACTGAATATCGCCCGTAGGAGATTTGCCAATATAGAGATAATAATAAATCCCGTGAAGGTCCAGGGCGCTGACGCGAAGGATGAGATAGCGGCCGCGATAAAACAGTTCAACGAATTGAAGAACATAGACGTCATGATAGTCGGACGAGGCGGAGGGAGTCTCGAGGACCTTTGGGCGTTCAATGAGGAAGTCGTAGCCCGTGCCATATTCGCGTCCAAAATACCAGTGATAAGCGCAGTGGGCCATGAAGTAGACTATACGATATCGGATTTTGTAGCCGATTTCCGGGCTCCCACGCCATCGGCGGCAGCGGAGCTCGTGATACCCAGGAAAGAGGACCTCGTAGATCTTATAAAGACCGCGACCGAACGGTTAAATAACGCGATATCCGGGAAACTTGATATATTAAAGGAGATGCTGGACGGCCTTAAAGAGAGCTACATTTTGCGCCAGCCCCTGAATTATGTGATCCAGATGCAGCAGCGTGTCGATGACCTAAAAAAAGATATGTCGGTGAGCATAGAACATGCGGTCGAGATGTCAGGCGAGAAGTTTAAGAGCATTATAAGCAAACTAGAGGCGCTTAGCCCGGTATCTATACTCAATAGGGGTTATTCCATTACGAAGAAACTGCCCGAAGGCATTATTATAAAAGAATCCCGCTCGCTAAAGTCAGGCGACTGTATCGAGACAAGGCTCGGGCAGGGAAAGATTAAGAGCAGGGTCGAAGAGATTGTCTAACCAGGTTAGGTCTGTATCTAACCTGGTTAGAATAACTGGAGAAAAATATGGCGGAAATTAAATTTGAAGATGCGCTGAAGAAATTGGAAAAGATAGTCGCCGACCTGGAGGATGGAAGCCTGTCGCTCGACGACGCTCTCGGCAAGTACGAGGAGGGCATAAAGCTCTCCAGGCTGTGCGCCAAAAGGTTGGAGCTGGCGAAGAAGAAGGTGGAGATATTGATGAAGTCCGAGGACGGTTCTGTGGAGCTTAAGCCGTTCGACGAATCTTATGCCGCCGAAGAGAAGACGAAGAGAGGCAAGAAGGGGTCTTAAATAAATTTGCGTTATATAGAGATAGAGAAGGCCTTAAAAAAATATCTGCCTAAAGGCGATGACGCCTTAAGCAAGGCCATGCGCTACAGCGTTTTTTCCGGCGGCAAGAGAGTCCGCCCGGTCATCACTATAGAATCCGCAAAGGCCTGCCAGGGAAGCCTGAAATGCGCGCTTCCGGTGGCAGTAGCTGTAGAACTGGTCCATACATATTCGTTGATACACGATGATCTGCCGGCCATGGACGATGATGATATGCGCCGCGGAAAGCCGACATGCCACAAGGCCTTCGGCGAGGCTAACGCGATACTTGCAGGAGACGCGCTCTTGACTCTGGCGTTCAATGTCATAGCGAGAGATACGAAACCGGTTATCGGAATAAAAATAGTAGAAGAGCTTTCGGGCTCGATAGGCTCTCTTGGCATGGTCGGAGGCCAGGCGCTCGATCTGGAATTCCACGGCAAGGTCAAAGATAAAGCGGTATCAAAAAAAATAAATATTCTTAAGACCGCAAAGCTTTTCTCTGCGGCGGCAAAGATAGGCGCTATCTCTGCGGGAGCGGGACTGAAAGAGATAAAAGCGCTTGGGTCTTTCGGGCTCGATTTTGGGCTCTCATTTCAGATGGTGGATGACTCTCTTGACGGAGACGCTCTTCCCGGGCGAAGCGAAGCAGCTTCGCTTATAAAAAAAGCAAAGAATGATCTGAATATATTCGGCAAGAGGGCCGATAGATTGAAAGATATGATAGAAGAGCTGTCAAAGAGGACCAGATGAGCCGGATCATCGATACCGTAAATTCACCCGCGGACCTTCGCAAGCTAAAACTTGTCGATCTGCCGGTACTTGCCAAAGAGATACGGCAGGAGATGCTGTCGACGGTATCGAAGACAGGAGGGCACCTTTCGTCGAGCCTGGGCGCGGTGGAGCTGGCGATAGCGATACATTACTCTTTCGATACGCCGCGCGACCGTGTCCTGTGGGATGTCGGCCACCAGGCGTATGCGCATAAGATCCTCACCGGCAGGGCGAAATATTTTTCCACATTAAGACAGCTTGGAGGCCTGAGCGGTTTTCCTAATAAGGACGAAGCGGGCGAATACGATATATTCACATGCGGCCATAGCTCCACATCCATCTCGACGGGGCTCGGTCTTGTCATGGCGAGTGATCTCGATAAAGACGGACGCAAGGTCATAGCCGTTATCGGTGACGCGGCTCTGGCCGGCGGTATGGCTTTTGAGGCGCTGAATCACGTAGGCCATTCCAAGAAGAGGATGATCGTCATACTTAACGATAACGAACTATCGATAACCAAGAGCGTCGGCGCATTAAGCAGATATTTGAACAGGATAATCACAAATCCGGCCTACAATAAGATACGCAGCGATGTGGAGAGGGTCCTGATGAGGATACCGCGCTTCGGCTTCAGGGCGTACAGAGCCGCGCGCAAGCTTGAGGAAGGCCTGAAGAATTTACTCATCCCGGGGATGCTCTTCGAGGAGTTGGGGTTCAGGTATTTCGGCCCGATAGACGGCCACAATACCGCGCAGATGATAACTGTATTCAAAAACCTGGTCGCTCTCGACGAGCCCATATTGATCCATGTCATAACTAAAAAAGGTAAAGGATATAAGTTCAGCGAAGAGCGCCCGAGTGAATTTCATTCTACGGGCCCGTTTGATATAGAGACAGGTGTGCCGGTAAAGAAAGCGGCCAAGGAAACTTTTACGGAAGCCTTCGGCGACAAGATATTTGAGCTCGGCAAGCAGAACGAAAAAATAGCGGGCGTGACCGCCGCCATGATAGACGGCACCGGTTTCGATAAGTTCGCTAAAAACTTCCCCAGGCGTTTTTACGACGTCGGCATATCGGAGGAGCATGCGGTGGGATTGAGCGCCGGACTGGCCAGAGGCGGATACAGGCCGGTCGTCGCCATATACTCGACATTTTTACAACGCGCGTACGATCAGATAATACACGATGTATGCCTGCAGGAGCTTCCTGTGGTATTCTGTCTGGACCGGGCGGGCCTGGTGGGAGAGGACGGGCCTACGCATCACGGGGTTTTCGACATAGCCTATACGAGGCACATCCCCAATCTTATAGTCATGGCGCCGAAGGATCCGGACGAGCTGAAGGTGATGCTTGCGTATGCCGTACAGCAGAATAAGCCCGTTGCGATGCGTTTCCCGAGGGGCGCATTACCCACGCTGACGAACGACGCATCGTTGATATACGCGAAGCACGGCCTTGAGACTGAGCCGGTGAAGACGGGAAAGTCCGAAATAATAAAAGAAGGCAAGGATCTCGCTATCATAGCCATAGGCAGCATGGTCTCAACGGCGGTAGAGGTGTCGGCGATCCTGCTAAAGAAGAGAGTAGATGCCACGGTGGTCAACGCACGGTTCGTCACTCCTATAGACGGGCAGATGCTGGAAAAGATCTGCGCATCCTGCAAGCGCATAGTCACCATAGAAGAGGGCGTGCTTGAGGGCGGATTCGGCAGCGCGGTGCTGGAATTCATCGAGGCGGAGAATATAAAAGGCATCAGGGTGAAGAGGTTCGGCCTTCCGGACAGATTCATAGAACACGGCAAGCGCGATGAGCTTTTTAAGAAGTATAACTTGACACCCGACGCGATTTGCGATGTAATTATGAGAGAGGTAATGGTATAAAAAGATGCCCAAGATAAAGATAGATAAGAATAGATGCAAGGGGTGCTATCTCTGCATAGTGAACTGCCCCAACTCCCTGATAAAGATAGATGATGAGTTGAACGCAAAAGGGGTGAAGCCCGTCGTATTTTCAGGCGGAAAGTGCACGGGTTGCGCCATGTGCGCCATCATATGCCCGGAATTCATAATAGAGGTATATAAATAGTCATGTCAAAAAAGCTATTGATGTGCGGTAACGAAGCATGCGGAGAAGGCGCTGTATTGGCAGGCTGTAAATTCTATGCCGGCTATCCCATAACTCCCCAGAATGAGCTGATAGCCTATATGGGCAAGAGGATGGGCGAGATAAACGGGATATTCATTCAGGCAGAGTCTGAACTAGCCGCCATAAATATGGTATTTGGCGCGGCGGCGGCCGGCGAGCGGGCGATGACTTCCTCGTCGAGTCCAGGAGTGAGCCTTAAACAGGAGGGGATATCCTACATAGCAGGAGCCGAGTTACCGTGCGTGATAGTAAATATGCAAAGAGGCGGCCCCGGGCTGGGCAATATCGCGCCGGCGCAGAGCGACTACTTTCAGTCCGTAAAAGGCGGCGGACACGGCGATTATAAGGTAATAGTATTTGCGCCCTCGTCGGCACAGGAGTTATTGGACTATACCTTCATGGCGTTTGATGTCGCCGACAAATACAGAAATCCGGTACTTATACTGGGAGACGGCCTACTGGGACAGATGATGGAGCCGGTGACCATAATCAAAGAGAATTACAAGCCTCATCTTGTAGAAAAGCCGTGGGCGCTCACAGGCTGTAAAGGCAGGAAACCAAACATAGTGAGATCCTTCTTTCTTGGAGAGGGCGCTTTAGAAGAACATAATAAAAGGCTGCAGGAAAAGTACAGGACTATTACGAATGCGGAAGTCCGCGCCCAGACATTTAACTTAAAAGACAGCGAGATAGTCATAGTTGCGTACGGTTCGGTCGCGAGGACCGCCAAGGCGGCAATGGAGAGCGCCCGCGCCAAAGGCATCAAAGTTGGACTGATAAGGCCGATAAGCCTGTGGCCCTTTCCTTCAAAGATCATCAAAGACGCGTCATTCGGAAGGTGCAAAAAATTCCTGGTGATAGAGATGAGCTCCGGTCAGATGGTGGAAGATGTAATGCTCGCCGTCAACGGCAAGAGCGAAGTGGATTTTTATGGCAGGATGGGCGGCGGAATACCGACTGAAGAAGAGGTCCTGGCCCGGATAGAGGCTCTCGTATGAAGAAAAAAAATAGAAAAAAAATAAATAGATCGGCGAGCAAAAGAGCGGGAAAAAAGGTCGAAGAGAAGCTCGTATTCTCAAGGCCCCAGAGCCTTCGCGATGTCGATATGCATTATTGCGCCGGATGCGGGCATAGCATAGTCCATCGTCTCGTTTGTGAGGTCATAGACGAATTTAAGATCCGCGATCGGGTCATCGGCATTGCGCCGGTAGGATGCGCGGTAATAGCCTATGACTATTGGGACTTCGATGTGAGCGAGGCAGCGCACGGCAGAACGCCGGCGGTGGCCACAGCCATAAAGAGGGTGAGGCCCGACAATATAGTATTTACGTACCAGGGCGATGGCGATCTAGCCGCGATAGGGACCGCGGAGATCATACACGCGGCCAACCGTGGCGAGAATATCACGGTCATTTTTGTGAATAACGGAGTTTACGGCATGACGGGCGGTCAGATGGCCCCGACGACACTGGCGGGGCAGAAGACCTCTACCAGCATTGCCGGCAGAAGCTTAAGGAACGACGGATATCCGCTGAAGATGCTGGAGATGCTGGCCGTATTGCCGGGCGTCAGATATCTGGAGCGTGTTTCGGTCCACTCCGCACAGGAGATATTCCGCGCCAAGCGCGCGATATCCAAAGCCTTAGGCGTGGTCAAATCGTACTGATTATGAAAACCAATAAGATCGATATTTTGCTGGCGGGTTTTGGCGGACAGGGAATAATGATGATGGGCAAACTCCTGGCCCAGGCCGGCCTGGCGTCACGCAAGAATGTGACCTGGATGCCCTCTTACGGCGCGGAAGTGCGCGGGGGGACGGCTTATTCCATGACGAAGATATCGGATAAGGAGATAGCCAATCCGATAGTTACAGCGCCGGATATACTCGTGGCGATGAACGAACCTTCGCTGGTGAAGTATGAGGGGATGCTGAAGCCGAAGGGCCTGCTGATACTGAACAAGTCACTCATAAATTCAAAACCAAAACGCAAAGACCTGAAAGTAGTCTCGATACCAATGACGGAGTTGGCGTCGAAGCTGGGGAGCGTGCGTTCGGCCAATATGGTGGCTGTGGGGGTCCTGTTAAAACGGTCTAAATTATTTCCGGTGAGGATAGTGACCGGCGCTTTGCATGAAATGTTGGGCGGCAAAGAGGATATATTTTTGATGAACAAAAAAGCTATCGAGAAAGGTTACGCAAGGGCTTAATCTATGGTGAGAGTCCGTTTTGCGCCCAGTCCGACGGGATATCTGCATATAGGAAGCGCCAGGACGGCGCTCTTTAACTGGCTTTACGCCAGGCATCATGGCGGCAAGTTCATCTTAAGGATAGAGGACACGGACAAGGTTCGTTCTGAGCAAAAATTTCTCGTTGAGATAATGACGGACTTAAAATGGCTGGGCATTGACTGGGACGAGGAGCCGATAAAACAAAGTGAGCGTTTTGAGGTTTACCGCAAGGCGGCCGATCTCTTGGTGAAGGCGGGTTCGGGGTACCGGGAGGGTGAGGCATATATATTCA
>JAPLMH010000132.1:0-7570 GCA_026387135.1 Candidatus Omnitrophota bacterium
CCTGTAAAGATAGGACTCTGCCTTCGTGGAGAACTGCGGGCCCTCCATATTAATAAATGAGCCGCCCAGATGCATCGAGGCGCCATCTATTAACCCGGCATCATAAAGCTCCTTCGACAGGTGCGGGCATACAGGATCCGCGAATTGGATATGAGCTACTATTCCTTCACCAAAGAAGGTCATCTCGCGGCCGTAGTTGGTCCTGTCCACAAATTGGGACGGCACCACTATATCGAGAGGCTTCAGATCCTCTTTTAAGCTGCCGCACGCCGAGACCGATATGATGCGTTCGACACCGAGCTTCTTCATCCCGTAAATATTGGCGCGATAATTTATTTCACTGGGCAGTATCCTGTGCCCCTTATCGTGGCGGGCAAGGAATGCCACTTCTACGCCTTCAAGCACGCCAGTCACATACTCGCTTGAGGGGTCGCCGAAAGGCGTCTTCACCTTAACTTCTTTTATGTTCTTTATACCGTCGATCTTGTAAAACCCGCTTCCGCCTATTATCCCTATCTTGCCTGCCATAAAAACCTTTCTTTAACTACAGCCTCATCGCTATTCCGAAAAGCGTCCTTACCAAAAATAGCTTCAAAAACCATATCGCTAAAAGCGCAAATATGGGCGATAAATCTATGCCTATGGAATACGCCGGAACAAGCCTCCTGAACGGCGCCAGCAGCGGCTCCGTAACCTTGTAAAGAAATTGCACTATAACATTATACGGGTCTGTCACCTTTGATCTCAATACGTCGGGATCCTCTTTCAATTTTTCCAATAAGTTGGCGCTGCCGAGCGCCGTCTTCAATACAAGCAGCTTAGCGACATCCTCTTTAAGTCCTGCAGCGCATCCGGCCTCGATCAACGCCTCTACCATATAGAAGAAATATGCCGGGCCGCTTCCGCTTATGGCCGTTACCGCATCGACCAGCTTCTCATCTACCTCCACCACATCACCTATCGTGCGAAATATTTCTTTGGCAAGCGTCATATGCGCGCTCTTTACCGCGCTGCCAGCAGAGATGCTCGACACCGATTCACCTATAGTGGCAGCCATATTTGGCATGACCCTTATGACCGGGACATCCTCGCCTACAATGCTCTCTATATATTCGGTCGTGACGCCCGCGGCTATAGATATTAAGAGTTTGTCTTTTGAGGCGCCGCAGCATACTTCGCCCTTCAGGAGCGCGTCGATATCCTTTGGCTTCACAGCCAGGATCAGCACGTCGGCGAATTTAACTACTTCGTTATTATCTACCTCGACGATGACCTTATATTTGGATTCAATATAATCTCTTCGTTTAACGTCGAACTCGCTGACCATTATCGACACACTCTTCTCAAGAATATTCGAAAGTCGGTTAAGAATAGCTTCTCCCATATTCCCGCATCCAATTATGCCGATCTTATTGTCTATCATTTGAATATCGCTCTCCCCACCCTTACCATGGTAGAACCTTCCTCGATCGCTGCTTCAAAGTCGTTACTCATGCCCATCGATAACAGCTTTAAGCTGTAAGCTGTAAGCTTTAAGCTATTTATTTCATCTCTAAGCTCGCGAAGTCTGCGAAAGCATGGCCTCGCCTCTTCCGGGTCCGGAACTTCAGGCGCCATCGTCATCAACCCTGATATATTAATATTAGGGTATAATACGGCTTTTTCAAAGAAAGGCCTGACCTCATCCTGAGATATCCCGAATTTGCTCTCCTCACCCGAAGTATTTACCTGGATGAGTATATCCTGAACCTTGCTTATCTTCTTCGCTTCCCTGTCTATAGCTTCGATTAAACGCAGACTGTCCACAGAGTGTATCAGCGAAAATATCCTGACGGCATGGCTGACCTTGTTCGTCTGCAAATGTCCTATAAGATGCCAGGTGACCCTGCCGCCTATCGATCTATATTTAAAGAGAGCATCCTGCACCCTGTTCTCGCCGATATCCTTTACACCTAAGGCCAAAACCTCTTCGATTTGCTGAAGGTTCGCCTCCTTGGTAACACATACAAGCTTTACGACATCCGCGGATCTGCCGGATTTGGCGCAACTCCTTGATATTCTTTGTGTTACAGCTTTCAGATTATCAGCGATCATAGCCATTTTTGTGACGCAATAAAATAGCATATATCGGCTCAAATAGCAATCAAAAAATAGCCAATAGAGATCAGGGATTTTTAAGCAGTATTTTTACTATAGGCTTGTCTGCGGGCATGAAGTCATACGAATTGAGCTCGGATGGAGAGACCCAGCGGATCTGGTCGTGCTCATTGACCTTAAAATCTCCGGAAAGGTGCTTTACTCTGTACGCAAGCAGTTCGATCGGCACCAGGCAGTACCTGAATCGGCTCGCGATAAAAAAATCCCCTACTTCCGACTCTATATCAAACTCTTCTTTTAACTCTCTCTTAAGACACTCTTCGGCAGTTTCTCCGGGCTCGATCTTCCCGCCAGGAAATTCCCACCTTCCGCCGAGCGTACTCCCTTTTAGTCTCTGGGCTATCAGGATCTTGCCGTCCTTCTCGATCACGGCGGCCGTGACCTGTCTTTTATGGCCGGCCAGGTACGAAAAGAGAAGCTTCAATTTATTCATTTTCTTCTCAACTCTTCGAGCCAGTAATTCAGCTTTTTGGTGAACTCCGCGTAAGCGCTTCTCTCTTTATCTGTATATTCGCCGACTCTCTTACCCGCAAAAGTGAGCCTCTCCTGTAAAGACTCATGGATAACTTCCTCTATAGGTATCACGGCGTTCTTTGTGTCGCTCAATCCATCCCACGATTCGTTTATAGGAAATCCGGCCTTCTTTAAAGGGAGATCGTATGTGGCGTCTACCAAAATCCACTTGCCGTCGATGTTGACCTTAGTTGCCAGATGGGCCGTTATTGGCATATTCTTCGCTATTTTCTTTAATGCCGGCGGAAATTTTACGTCAGGATCGTTCCAATTAAATAGATAGGTCACATACTTTACCGGAAGCCCGAGCTCATTCATCATCAGGGCCATGAGAAAATGTTTCGGAACACATGAGCCCTTATTCATCCTTATCATACCAGACGGTCCGGCCTTAGGGTCTCTAAGCTCCGGGACGATCGCGTAAGGAATATCCCTTATATGCTGATATATTGATATCCTGGCGCTTCTGGGGGAAAGCGACTTCGTCCACTCTATAAACTTTTGGGTTAATAACTCATCTTCCATAACCGCACTCCTCATTGGGCAGGCCCTTCCTGACCACCTCCCTTATCTCTACACAAGTAAAGACCCTGCCTGAAACCGTTACCTGCCTGCCAAGGCGTGACTCATATGTGGCGCAATAATATCTGCCCGACTCACTTTTCTTTAGGTTAGCGCAAGGATCTGTCTCGATCCCGCAGCACTTCCCGCACTGCTTGCATAGGGCCTCATACTCTCGGGAGACCTTGTGTTGGCTCTCAATATACGCTAAATTTTCAGCATCGTTCATCTCTTTTACTTCGCCTTCCGTTCGAACCACGCCTTATAGGCCATGCCGCGCTCGGTTTCACAACTCTCTATCTTTTTCTGGATCACATCGAACTCCGGATCCTGGCCGTACTTATAATCTGCCTGTTCCTTTTCCAGCACAACGATCCTGTCCTTAAGCGTATTCATCAGGCCCGACAGCCCGTCCTGTGTCATACCGGAGAAATTGTACTTATCGCCAAGCTCTCCGGATGGTTTTATGATCGCGATCTTTATCGATTCCCTGAGATGCAGGTCCTCATTTTCGATAAGTATATCTATGGAATCACGCCCCTCAACCATCTTCTCCAATTCGTCCGGCGGGATATTGAATAAACAGCGTTCCCCGGTTATCTCGCCCTTCGCCGTTAACGCGATAAGACCCATGCCGAGGCCAACACCGATCTTGCTGAGATTATTGTTAAGGTTGCTCCCCCCATACTCTCCGAACGCCCCTATCGCAGCGAATACTATGGCGCCCGGCACCCTGAATAGAGACTTCTCCGTGACGTAGAAATTGGATTCCTTATCGGGCCTGAAGCGTCTGCCGTCAATGTTTATCTTTATATCGGAAACTTGCCATTTCCTGAATTCTGCGCCTTTGCCCGTAGCTATCGCCGATACGCCTATCAGCAATCCTTTTTGAGCGCTCTTATAATGCACGCCTACGTCGCACGACGACTCATCAAACTTGAATTTTTTATATTCAACTTCTTCGCTAGAGAAGGAAGGCCCCGCCCAGAATATGATGCACGTCAATATGAAGATGATTTTTTTCATACACCAACCTTAAACTATTGAATAAAAGAAAGACGGCCTTTTTATCGATCTTTCGGCCGTCTATAGGAAAGCTATATATTTTACTTCTTCGGTTTTTTCTTCCGGCAACCACATGTCGCGCACATAACGATCACCGTCCTTCCATCAATAAGTATACCTTATAAAAGTTGTAACGGCAAGAGCTTGAGAGAGCTTATCTATTATACGCCACTTCCATGCCGCTGATCACATGGTTACCTGACTTATCATTACTGTAATCCACCGTAACGTAATTGCCGGCGTTTACATCCGATAATTGTATACCAAATCCATCCGCATTGATGATCTTTGCGCTTAAAGGTACGGAAAACGACATAATTTCGGATGACTTGACCACGATCTGCGAATTTTGGCTATCCACAGAGACCACAGTACCATCGATGGTCTTTATGCCGTCCACAAGAGAGTCGGGTTGGCAATGGCACAGAACGTATGATGTGAATACGATAAAGAGCGCGACGACTATAGACAGCATGATCTTCATGCGGCGATCCTCCTTCGGGTAGTTACCAAATAAAATGCCTTCTCTCCTTCGTGTGCAGCATAAAGATGCCTCTTAAAAATAGTTATTGAATATCTCCGTCACCTTTTCAGATATGTCTTTGACAAGGCCCTTTGTCTGGAACGGTTTCGGCCGATGCTCCAACTCGGCATATCTTGCGAGCCCTATAGCGGTCACACCGCGGAGGCTATCGATACTCGATATATTGCCCTGCACATTCTTTACGACCCCCATCTTTACGGGATAGGGTAATCTCTCTTCCAGGATATCTATAACTCCTTCGGAGAAAGCGAACCCGCCCGCTATGACCGCCAGCTTTATCGTCTGGGTCTTATTAGAAAATTCTTCGCACTTTGCCTTGACGCGGGAGATGATATCGTCGAACGCCGTATTTGTCTTCAGATCTCCTTTTATATCGGCCGCGCCTAAGGGTATTATATTTACGGCGTTTAAAACACCTCCGGAGAATATCGATATCTCCGTAAGCGAATCCCCGATATTCAGAAGCAGCACGCCCTCGTTCTCCCAGGCCTCCTCCAAAAGTCCGGCCCCATCAGCCACCCCGGAATATACGACCCCCTTAATGTTATATCCGGCATTATCGACGCATTTGTAAATATTCTGTATATGATTGATGCCCGCCGTTATCATGTACATCTCGCAGGAGAGCCTCGAAGCATAAAGGCCCAAAGGATTCTTTATGACCGGCTGGTCGTCGATGGAATAGTTAAGGACTATCCTGTGTATGATCTCTCTATCGAACGGCAACCTTATGGTGCCGGCGGCATTTACGCATTTGGCCATGTCGGACTTCGTGACCTCTCTCCCTCTTGAGGATAGAGGTATCATGCCTCGGGACCTCTCACCCGTCACCGTGTCGCCGCTTATATTGACATATATATTTTCAGCACCTCTGGCCATCTTCTCGCCAAGTTTCGTCAAAACTTTGGCAACTGAATTGGACGCCTCGTCGAGGCTCATCACAGAACCTCTGAATACGCCTTTCGACGACTGGCTTTCGTAGGCGAGTATCCTTGAGCAGGATGCATCGACTACCTCAAGAGCCGCCGCGGATATCTTGGACGAACCTATATCAAGACCGGTTATAATATGGGGCTTCTTTATCATTTTGGGCTTATGGCTATATCTTTGAACCTGACATCTATGTAGCTTATGCTATCGAGCATAAGGCGCGGGTCCCTTAACGTGTCGTGGAGCGCCTCAAGCCTGTCCTTCAGATTTTCATATCCTATTATTATCATGGGGCCGCCTTCACCCAGCGTAAAAGACATGCTTCTCATGTCACTGGCATCCAGCATATTTACTCGATATTTATCCAAAAACCTTGTATTCTTTATGATATCTACAAGTTCGAGAGCCGCTATCAGATTTTTAGATTCGCATCTTTTTCTGAATCTGCCGGCGTATTTTGCGTCAACGCCCTTTATCACCGGAAGATCTCCCAGGCTCGAGAGGTCCCTGTTCACAAGTATGACCCCTTCTTTATCTACAGGAAAATTACGCCCGTTGCTCAACATCGCCACAGGCTTGCGGAAAGTTAAAGATATGGATAATTTGTCCGGCAGGACCCTCTTAACTACGATATCTTTGGCGTCGGGATATCTGGGCTCCAGGCCGCTCGCTATCGCCTTGAGATCTATTTTAAAGACATTCTTATTCTTATAATTCGCCAGGATCTCGCTCCTTATAGAGACTAGACTTTTATCCGCAGCTCCTTTGGATTCTACGGACCTCAGCCTGAAGTAATCGCTCCTCTCCAGGAATGCCGTAGTAAGAAGCCATGCCGATATTATGAAGATCGTGACGATAGCGATGCCGATCCATTGCGCTTTCTGGACCTTCGGCACCTGCATCTTCTTGAACTTTTTCTGTTTTGCCATTCCTTACTCCTTATTCACCGTTACCGCATATTCAAGGATTTTAACACAAAGGGACCCAAAACGCAAACCCGTAGCTTGGGCCGCTTTCGGCAGCAGGCTGCGCTCGGTCATGCCGGGTATAGTATTTACTTCCAGCACGAATATATCTCCCGATCTGGCCATCATCATATCGACGCGTGAGAACGACCTGCAGCCAAGCGCCCTATGAGCCAGGATGCCGAGACGGCGGGCCTTTTCTGAAGCCTCTTTAGCTATCGGAGCTGGAACGAGATATTTAGTGGCGGAATCTTTATACTTGGCGTCATAATCATAAACTTTGTTTTTTGGCACTATTTCGATGACGGGCAGCGCCTCGTCGTTGAGTATGCCCACGGTAAGCTCCCTACCGTCAATATATTCTTCTAAAATTACTTTATCTCCGTATTCGAACGCCTTATCTATGGCGCCCTGCAAAGAGCCCTTATCTCTCACTATCGACAAGCCTATGCTGGAACCTTCGAGGTGAGGTTTTACCACGACCGGGAACCCAAGCTTACCGTTATCGTATATATCGGACCGATCCTTTATCAAAACCATATGCCTCGGCACCGGAATATAGTTCTTTATGAAGAGATCTTTAGATGCGACCTTATCCAGCGCTGCTTTGGAGGCTTCGACCCCGGAACCGGTATAAGAGATGCCGGCGTCTTCTAGTATCCTCTGCACGGTGCCGTCCTCTCCGAACCTTCCGTGAAGAGCTATGAATGCGACGTCTATACAGCTATTTTTTATGATCTCATCTATATCGTTCTTTACGTCGAGAAATATTGAATCCAGTCCCTCCGCAAGCAGCGCATCGTGAACCGCCCTGCCCGAGCGCAGGCTTATCTCC
>JAPLMH010000132.1:7587-18642 GCA_026387135.1 Candidatus Omnitrophota bacterium
TCTCCCTTTCGTTCGAAGGCCCGCCGGCTAAGACCCCGATCCTACCAAATCTTGAGATCTTCATATGATCTTTATCTCCAGCTCCAGCGGAATATTATAATTATCCATTACCTTCTTCCTTACAATATCGACGAGCTTTAATACGTCTTCACAGCTGGCTCGTCCTCTGTTGATTATAAAGTTTGCGTGCTTCCGGGAGATCTGAGCGCCGCCCATGACGCGCCCCTTCAGTCCCAGCATGTCGATCATCTGCCCTGTAGTGAATTGAGAATCTTTCGGATTTTTAAATACGCAGCCGGCGCTAAAACCATCGAGGACCTGCTTACCTCTCTTCATCTTTAGGAACTTCGAACACCTCGATTTAAGAGCCGAGCTCTCTTCTTTGCTTAGCTTAAGATCGGCTTCGAGTATTATATACGCGGAAAGATTCGAGGACCTGTAACCGAATGACAGAGCCCCCCTCTTGAGCGTCTTTATCTTTCCTTTTCTGTCCATGACTTTCAGGCTCGTCACATAATCGCCTATATTTTTATACAAAGGGCTCGACCAGCCGCCGGCATTCATACAAACGGCGCCTCCTACGGTGCCGGGTATTCCGACAAGCGATTCCAGGCCGCTCAATCCATTGTCGCAGCATGACCTGACCAATGCCGGGACGCTATATCCGGCCCCCACCTTTACTGTGGTACCGCTGATCTTAAAATTTTTAAAAGCGCCCGAACCCAGATGTATCACTATTCCATCAAAGCCCTCGTCCCTTGCAAGCACATTCGTCCCGCCGCCTATTGTAAATGTAGGCACGCCCTTCTCTCCGGCAAAAAGAACTATCCTCTTGAGCTCTTTCAAGTCCCGGGGTTGTACCCATACGGCCGCAGGCCCGCCGATCCTGAACGATGTATGGCGGCCCAGCTTCTCGCCAAATAGTATGTTACCTTTTATTAAGTTTTTCGGAAAGTTCATCGCTTACCTCTTTTATATCCCCCGCGCCCAATATGACTATCATGTCGCCCGATCTCTTCATATCCATGATATGCTCGGTTATCTTTTCTTTGTTCATCATCATGACATCATTCAGGCCGTGAAGCTTCACTCTGTCATAGATGTTTTTTACGGAAACGCCCTCTATGGGCTCCTCGCTGGCTGCATATATATCCGTAAGTATTAATTTGTCGGCGCCCTTAAAGCACCTTCCAAACTCCTCCGCGAGATATTTGGTCCTTGTATAGCGGTGCGGCTGGAATACCACCACCACCCTTCTATCCTTCCAATTCCTGCAGGCGTCCAGGACGGCCCGTATCTCGGTGGGATGATGTGCATAATCGTCTATCAACATGACTCCGTCGACATCCGCCCTCAAGTGGAATCGTCTTTTAGTCCCGGTGAAATCCTGTATTGAGCGGCATATGTTCTCGAATGAAAGCCCCAGCTTAAATCCTACGAGCATCGCGGCTAGTGAATTCAGCACATTGTGCCTGCCCGGTATACGCAGAGAGACCCTTCCGATGATCTCATTCTTGTATACGCAGACATAGGACGTGTAAAATTCATTCATCAATATTTCATGGGGATATATATCGGCATTCTTAGAAAATCCGAAGCTCTCTTTATTTCCACTGTAGCTCTTCAGCGATCTTGCGATATTCTTATCCTCGGCGTTGTAGAAGAGGCATCCTCTCTTCTTTGTGTTATTGGCGAAGGCTGCATATGAATTTATAGCGTCCTCAAGAGTTTTATAATAATCTATATGCTCCATCTCCAGATTCGTTATCACGGAGTAGAGCGGTTTCAGGTAGAGGAAAGATCCGTCGCTCTCATCGGCTTCCGCGACGACATATTCGCCTTTGCCGTATTTAGAGTTCCCTCCGAAGAGCTCTACCTCGCCGCCTATCATCGCTGTGGGATCGAGGCCGCAGTTCTCGAGCATCACGGATATCAATGAACTTGTGGTGGTCTTTCCATGGGTCCCGGTAACGGCTATTCCCTTTTTAGCATTCAACAACTCCGCGAGCACTTCGGCCCTCTTCACAATGAGCAGGTTGCGCTTACCCGCCTCCTGTATCTCCGGATTCGAATCGTTTATCGACGAAGAGTATACTACGACCTCCGTCGCCGTGGGTACATTACAATGGGTATGGCCAAAGTTTATCACAGCCCCCTCTCTAGTTAACTTCTCCGTCAGATTGCTTGAACCCAGATCAGAACCCGATACTTTATAGCCCATCTTCAAAAGCACGAGAGCAATGGCGCTCATGCCTATGCCGCCTATGCCTATAAAGTGGATATTCTTCTTCTCTAATATCATCTACTCAACTCTTTCTGATATTTAATACCGCCCCTGCCAGACTATGCGATGAGTCCGGCACGCTCATACGCTTGGCGGACTCTCCCATCGCAGACAACTTATTCCTATCCTTCAGAAGCCCTTCCAGCCTCTCTTTCATAATATCCACGGAAAGGTCCTTTTCGTCTATCTCTAAGGCCGCGCCCTTACTGGAAAATATCCTGGCGTTTTCGGCCTGGTGGCTTAACGCAAAAGGGTAAGGGACGAGTATCATGGGTCTGCCAAAATAGGCTATCTCAAATATAGCGGAGGCGCCGCTCCTCGTCACGACAAGATCGGAGGCGCTATAGGCCTCCTCTATCCTGTCGACAAATGAATGCACGCGGTGTTCCACGGATAACTCTTTGTAGGCAGCGCTGGTCCATCCGTAATCAGCGACGCCGGTTATATGTATAACCTGCAAGGATCGCCTGATATCCGGATCCATCTTCGATAATGATCCAAGAAAAGCTTTGTTCAGATTATGGGCGCCCTGGCTTCCCCCTATAACAAGTATGGTGAATTTCTGCGGATCGAGGCCCATCTTTTTTATATTTCCGGGCTTGTCGTCCTTTAAAAGAGACGCCCTTATAGGGTTGCCCGTAAAGACAGCCTTTTTGGCGTAAGCTCCCATATATTTTTTCGTCTCCTCAAAACTTACAGCTATACTGTCCGCAAACTTAAAGAGCATGGCGTTGGCCCTGCCCGGCACAACGTTCTGTTCGTGTACTATCCTGGGGATGCCAAGGACGCGGGCCGCCACTATCACCGGACTCGACACATAACCGCCGAAACCGACCACGACGCCGGGCCTGTACTTCATAAGAATGGTCAACGATCTGAATACGTCTATCAATAGTCTGAATATAAAGAAGACGGTTTTAAATGATGTCTTATAGGGCAATTTGTTGGCCGAGAGCAGGCGATATTTAAAACCCTCTTTTTCGAATATCCTTCTATCAAGCGCCTTATCACTGCCAACGAACATTATTTCGCCGGAAGAGTCTTTAAGTTTAAGCTCTTCGGCAAGAGCGATCGCTGGGAATATATGTCCGCCGGAGCCTCCGGCCGCTATCAGGATCCTCACTATCTGTATACCTCGCTTGACTTGGCTATGTTCAAAAGCAACCCGACCGCGGTCAAATGGAATATCAATGATGTGCCGCCATAACTGATGAAAGGCAGAGGCAGCCCTTTGGTCGGCAATACTCCCGCAGTAACCCCGATATTGATAATGGCCTCCAGGGCTATCAGAGAGACGAGGGCCATGCTCAACAACTTCTCAAATCTGCCCTCAGCCCTGAACGTTATCTTCATGCCCTCCCATACGAACAGTATGAATAGGGTCACGACCGCGGCTGCGCCTAAAAAACCGAGCTCCTCGCCTATTATTGAAAATATAAAATCGGTATGCGAAGCCGGAAGATAGAAAAGTTTCTGTCTTGACTGTCCCAGGCCTACGCCCAAGAGACCGCCCGACCCCAGCGCCACGAACGACTGAATGATCTGAAAGCCTGCGCCCCTCCTGTCGGACCATGGATTCAGGAATATCATCATCCTCTTCCTTCTATAAGGGACCCTGAATAAAAGGACGTAAAGCGCCGGGATGCTGGCCAGCATCGATGCCAGTATATAGCTCACTCTGATCCCGCTCACAAAGAGCATGATTATGCTTACCGCCGATATTGCTATCGCGGTCCCAAGGTCCGGCTCCAGAAGTATGAGGGCCAGGACGAAACCCAATACCATGACGGGAGGAAGATAACCGTGAATGAAGCTCTTCACGAACTTCTCTTTTCTTGCCAACAGGTCCGCCAGATATATGAATATGGCGATCTTGGCAAATTCGGAAGGCTGAAAATTAAGAGGTCCTATCTTGAACCATCTCCTCGCCCCTGCCGTCTCCCTGCCGATATGCGGTATAAGAACGAGAACCAATAGCAATATCGAAAATGCCATTATGGCCTTTGAATATTTCTTCAGCGTCTGTATCTTTACTACCATGGCTGAAAGCATCATAAAAAGTCCTACCAAAAGATACAGAAGATGCCTCTTTAGGAAATAGAGGCTATCGCCCATCTTCTCATTGGCATAGATAGCGCTTGTGGAGTATATCATTACGACGCCTATGGCTACCAGGACCACCACTATCATGAACATGGAAGAACGCGTGCCCCTCATTTCATCCCCAATCCCAACACGGCTTTTTTAAATACGTCCCCGCGTTCTTTATAATCTTTGAACATGTCGAAGCTCGAACACATAGGCGAAAGTAGCACAAGGTCATCGGGCCTTGCCAGGCCTCTCGACAACTCTACGGCCTCCTGCATGGTGGCGGCCTCGCGCGTTTCAACGACCTCTCCTAAAAGCTCTCTTATCCTGGTTCTAGCCTCTCCTATCAGTACCAGGCACTTGACCCTGCTCTTAACGGCGTCCCTGATGGTAGAATAATCGCTATTCTTATCTTTCCCGCCCGCTATCAATATCACCGGCCTATCGCATGATTCGAGCGCCCTTAAAGTGGAATCTACGGTGGTTCCCTTCGAGTCATCTATATACTCAACTCCATCGATGACCGAGATGGTTTCGAATCTATGCCTCAGTCCTGTAAAATTCTTTATTGTATCCTTCATGGATACGGGCTTAACGCCGGCCAATGCTCCCGCAAGCACGGAAACGAGCACATTCTCAATATTGTGCAGGCCCTTAAGCCTTATATCTTTAAGCGTACATACATCTTCTTCTTTTTGGCCGACGGCGCATACTATCGCTGCGCCTTTTAAGAAAGAGCCGTTAGTCTTGGAAAGCCTTGAATAATACAGGACCTTCGAACTCGCCTTCTTCTCCAGTCCGGCCAATTCTTTGGCATCACGGTTTAATATGAGGATCTCTTTCTTGTCCTGATTTTTGAAGACTTTCAGCTTCTCGTCGAAGTAGCGGTCGAATTTGTCATACCTGTCCATATGGTCGTCGGTGATGTTCAATATGATGGATATGGCGGGCTTAAAATCCACGATCCTCTCAAGCTGGAAAGAGCTCACCTCAAGCACTACCCACGTATCTTTATTTATCCGGCCGATTTCACCGCAAAGGGAATTCCCTATATTTCCGCATACCACGGTATCTTTATTGCCACCCTTCAGGATCTCTCCTATCAGCGTGGTTACAGTACTCTTGCCGTTCGTTCCGGTTATAGCTATTATCTTTCCTTTACATAATTTATAGCCCAGCTCCATCTCGCCTATTATCGGGATATTCAACTCATTCGCCCACCTCACGGCCGGCGACGAATCCTCTACTCCCGGCGAGACAACTATAAGCTCGCTTTTGCTGATAAATTCCCGCGTATGCCCGCCAAGCTCGTAAGGTATTCCCTTCGTATCCAGGATGGCGGCATTCTTCAAAACTATCGCGTTAAGAGCGGCCTCGGTGACCCTGACCAGGGCTCCGACGTCTTTCAGGAGAAGCGCGGCATTGAGCCCGCTGTTACCCAGTCCTATAACCGTTACTCTTTTATTCATCATTGTAATTTCAGCGTAGCCAAACTTAAGAGCATCAATATTATTGCGACTATCCAAAAACGGATCGTGATCTTTGATTCCGGCCAGCCCAGAAGCTGGAAGTGATGATGTATGGGAGACATCAGGAAGAGTCTCTTCTTGGTCGTCTTGTACCACAATACCTGTAAAAGCACGGATACGGCCTCAATGACAAATATACCGCCTACCAAAAATAGTAAAAGTTCTTTCTTTATGAATACCGCCACTACCCCCAGGCCGCCTCCCAGGGCAAGGCTGCCGGTATCGCCCATAAATATCGTAGCGGGAGGTGAATTGAACCACAGAAAACCGAGCCCGGCTCCAACCATCGCCGCGCAGAAGATGGAGAGCTCTCCGGCTCCCGGAAGATAGAATATATTCAAATAATCGGCGATCTTAAAATTTCCGGCCATATACGCAAGGGCTGCATAAGAGATGGCCGCTATTATGGTGCAGCCTATCGCCAAGCCGTCAAGGCCATCCGTAAGATTAACGGCGTTACTCGAGCCGGTTATCACTATGATCACAAATATAAGGTACAGTGCGCCCAGCTCCAACGAAAAGAACTTCAGGAACGGAACATTCAGCGTGGTCGGTATAGGCGTAAACATTATAACGAAGGCCGCGATGATAAGAGCCAGAGAGACCTGGCTTAAGAACTTCACTTTCGCCGTAAGCCCGAGATTCCTCTTCTTCACCACCTTTATATAATCATCCGCAAATCCGACAACTCCTAAGAATATGAACGCTCCCAGCGTCATTAGCACATAGATATTAAATATATCCGCCCAAAGGATCGTGGCTATGGCGATCGAGACGATTATGAGGACCCCGCCCATGGTGGGTGTGCCCTGCTTATGTTTGGTGATGTCGTACAGGCTCTCGACGTGCTCTTTTCTTATGTACTGTCCGAAATTGAGTTTCTTCAGCCACCTTATTATGGCCGGACCGAATATCAGGGATATAAGTAGAGCCGTCAGGCTCGCCATGGCCGTCCTGAATGTCAGGTATTTGAATACGTTAAATCCGGTCCAGCGGTCTCTGAGTGAATAGAATATATAGTATAACACTATCTCACCTTTAAATTTTCTATGACTTCTTCCATCTTCATTGCCCGGGAGCCTTTCACGAGGACTGCATCGCCCTTCTCCATGGACTTCTTCAATATATCGGCTATCTTCGCCCTGTCAGAACAGTGCCATATCTTGTTCTTATCCATGCCGCATTCCAACGCGCGCCGCGATGTATGTCGCGAGAGGTCCCCGAAAGTTATGAGGCCGCTAAAACCTGATCTCGCTATTGCCTCCCCGACCGCCTTATGGAACTCTTCTTCTTTCCGGCCCAGCTCAAGCATATCCGCGCTCACCACCCATCTGCCTTTTGCCGGATAATCGGCAAGTGCCTCTATGGCGGATCTCATAGATGAGGGATTGGAATTATAAGCATCGTCTATCACTGTAACATCTCCAACCCGTATAGCATCGAGTCTCATGTCGGACGGAGAGTACTCCGACAGGGCTTTTTTTGTGTCCCGGTAACTGATGTCAAAATTATAAGCGACCGATATAGCCGCCAGGGCGTTCGACACATTATGCGCGCCGATGAGATTGAGTGTAAAGTGAGAGCTGTCGTTTAAAGTGAACCCTATACCTGTGCCATCGACTGAAATACCGGAGGCATGAAAATCGTTCGTGTCATTAAATCCAAACTTCATGACCTTGAAGACCTTGCTCTTTATCGTCGATAGATACTCGTCGTCCCCATTAATGACAGCGAGAGAGCCTCTGCCCAAACTCTCCAGGATCTCTCTCTTTGCGGCAAAGACACCTTTAAGGTCCCTCAAGTATTCCAGATGGGATGGACCGATGTTGGTCATGACAGCGACTGTCGGCAAAGCTATCTGGGCCAGAAGGCGTATCTCACCGCGATGGTTCGTGCCCATCTCCACGACGCACATATCATGGGAATGGTTGAGCTTCAGGAGCGTTAACGGAAGACCGATATGATTATTCTTGGTCCCCTCATTCTTAAGCACATTGTATTTTTGAGAAAGCACCTTGGCTATCATATCCTTTACGGTGGTCTTCCCGTTGGATCCCGTCACTCCTATGACAGGGCACGTGAATCTCGTCCTGTTATAGTGCGCCAATCTTTGCAGCGCAACCATGGTATCTTTGACCCGTATTATAACTTTGCCGCGTTGGTCACCGGGTATTGAGAGTTGGGTAGTGAACGTGCCCATCGCGCCTTTTTTAAAGGCGGCTTCGATAAACTCTTCGCCGTTAAAATTAAGGCCTTTTATGGGAATGAAGAATTGGCCCGGGCCTATAGTCCTTGAATCGATCGAAATGGACGCGGGATCCACCCTGGTTTCGGGACTACCCGATATCAGCCTTCCTGCGGTTGCCTTGAGTATCTCTCTTATATCCATCATATTATTTTTTTAAGCACTGATCTGGCGACCACGCAATCGTCGAAAGGCATCGAGTCCTCTTTTATTATCTGATATTTCTCATGCCCTTTGCCGGCTATCACTACGACATCGCCCTTTGAAGCCATCCTCAAAGCCTTATCGATGGCCTCTCGCCTATCTTCGACCACATCATAATTTGAAAATGCGCCGCGGATACCGGATTCTATCTGGGATATTATCGCGCCCGGATCCTCGAATCTGGGATTATCTGAAGTAACAACTACGCTGTCCGAGAACTTACAGGCCACATTTCCCATAAGCGGCCTCTTTCGGCTATCCCTGTTCCCGCCACATCCGAATACGGTTATTATATTCCTATCCGGCACCACCTCTCTTAATAGGCTCAGTACATTATAGAGCGCGTCTTCGGTATGGGCATAATCCACAAATACCTTGAACTGCTGCCCTTCGTCCACAAGCTCCAGCCTCCCGGGAACTGCGCTGAACAACTCGATCCCTTTTTTTATTATGCTTAAAGGTATCTTTAAGGCCATTGCAGCTGCCACGCTCGCTAAAATATTTGAGACATTATGTCTTCCTATGAGTCTCGTAGATAGATCGATCGATCCTTTGGGGGTTTTGACGGTAAAGAAGGTGCTGTCAACCGAAAGCTTTATCCCGCAAGCCATGACATCGGACTTATGTCTTAGCCCATATGTGAGCACTTTCTCTTTAATGCGGCTCTTTAAACCCGAAACCATAGGGTCGTCGTTATTCAATACGGCAACCCCTCCCGGTTTCAGCTTATCGAATAATTTTACCTTTGCCGAGAAATATCTCTTTATCGTCTTATGATAGTCGAGATGCTCCTTGGTTATATTTGTGAATATTCCAACGTCGAAGAGAACTCCGTTGGCCCTTCCCTGGTCAAGCGAATGGCTCGATACCTCCATCACAACGTATTTGACGCCGTGCTTACGCATCCTGTCGAAGAGAGCCTGCAGTTCGAGCGGACCCGGCGTAGTATTGTTGGAGGGAAACTGCCTTCTGCCGATCCTGTAATTTATCGTTCCGATCACTCCGGATGTCTTACCGGCCTCTTTGAGGATATTTTCTATTATGTATGTTATCGTTGTCTTGCCGTTGGTCCCGGTAACGCCCGCGATACTCATCTTTTTGGAAGGATTGCCGTAGAAGTTAGCGGCTATCAAGGGAGAGGCCGCGCGGGTATCCTTCACCAGCACCTTGATCACGTCTTTGGGCGATTTGAAATCCCTCTCCGACACTATTACTCTGGCTCCTTTTTTGATGGCGATCTTTATGAACTCGTATCCATCGATATTATATCCGCGTAGCGCTATGAAGAGATCCCCTTTGGCAACTCTTCTGGAGTCGTTCGTTATCCTATTTACGGTGAGATCGGAGATATCGCTGTCGGTCTTATACCGCACTCCGATTAAAATCTCTTTTAGTTTCAGCATAAGATCTATTTTACCACACCCGGCTTGGCATCTTTTATATTAAGATACTTCAGCGATTCGTCCACAACATTCTTAAATACCGGCGCGGAGACATCTCCACCGAAATATACCGGATGAGGTTCATCTACGCATACCGCCACGGCGATGGCCGGTTTTCCCACCGGCGCAAAACCTATGAACGATGCCATGAACTTATCGTGCGAATATCTTCCGCCCGGCTCGACCTTCTGCGCGGTACCCGTCTTGCCGCCCGTGCTGAAGTCCTCGACCTTCGCTTTTTTCCCGGTGCCCTCTTCCACGACCCCCATCAATAGGACTCTCATACGATAAGCCGTCATCGGGGATATCACCCTTCTTTTAACCTGCGGCTGAAATTCTTTTATGACCTCTCCCTCATCATTTTCTATTCTCTTCACTATGCGCGGCCTTACCAAAAATCCATTGTCCGCTATCACGGAGATAGCCGAGGCAAGCTGTATCGCGGTCGTCGTAACCTCCTGGCCCATAGGTATGGCGAGCATGCTCGTGGGTGTCCACCTGGAGAGCGGCCTGTTCATGCCGAGGACCTCGCCGGGAAGGTCTATTCCGGTCCGCTCATAAAAACCGAATAACTTCATATACTTGCCCATCTTCTCGGCCCCTAATATCGCGGCGGCTTTCACCGTACCTATGTTGCTCGACATCTCGATAACTTCCCTGAATGTCATTATCCCGTGCGGCCTATGGTCATGAAGGGTTCTCTTACCGACATTCCATGCGCCATTTTCACAATCGAACTTGTCATTGAGATCTACGGCCTTCTCCTCCAGTATGGCGCTTGCCGTAACTATCTTGAATACGCTTCCTGGTTCAAAAAAATCATTGATCGCCCTGTCCCTCACCGAATCGATCTGCCTTTTGGCGGGATTATTAAGGTCAAAATTGGGGAAGTTGGCCAGCGCCAGTATATCGCCGTTCTTCGGATCCATGACGATTATAGTCGCGCCCTTGGCGTTATATTTATCATACATCTTGTAGAGTTCGCGCTCGGCTATATTCTGGATGACTTCATCTATGGTGAGGATAAGGTTGTAGCCGTTCTTGGGGGCCAGAAAATCCTCGCGGTAGGAATGGAGCAGCTTTCTTTTGGCATCCTGCGTCGCCACAAGGAACCCGTCCTGCCCTTTCAGGTATTCATCGTAGAGCGCCTCGAGCCCCTCCTGGCCTTTGTTGTCGATATTGACCGATCCTATCAGATGGCATGCCGAACCGGCGTTGGGATAAAATCTCTTTGATTCGTCAACGAAGCCCACTCCCGTCAAG
>JAPLMH010000109.1 GCA_026387135.1 Candidatus Omnitrophota bacterium
GCATCAAAGTGCAGGAATGGGATGAATATTCTTATTATAAAAAGGAGTTGGAGAGGATCGGCAATCATATCTCTTCGTTATATGGGAATATAAATCGTGCATTTGAAAGCAACGATAAGGATTCGCTATTTAGGTTAAACAAGCAATTGATCGAGTCAAACCGAAAGAGAATGAAGTATCAGCTCAAGGCGGCTCTGCTTATAGCGGAGGGAAAGTCCGGGCTTAAAGATCCCAAGATGATACGCAACGCCGCCTGCAAGGCCGTGCAGGGTGGGCTCTATTCGTGCCAGAGACTTGTGGAAGAGCTTGGTATGCGCGGTGCCAGATTAGAGACAATGGCAAAGATGTATGAGTTCAGGCTCGGTGACCTCAATCTTCAAATAGAGCGCGGCTACGGAGATAAAGAGGTTTACAGGAAGAAGGGGTGGATAAGAGTAGGCTCGAGGCTGGTCCGGGCGAGAAGATCTTTCAAGGCAAAGAAATATGACGATGCACTGAGCACCCTGGCTGTGCTGAGCGATGTCTATTCTGGCAAGGCCTTACAGATGCCGGAGAAATACAGAGAAGCGCTGGAATTGATAAACGGCCTTATAGGTTGGGTCAGGGACGTTTCGCTTGGCAGGAGTCCGCCCGATAGCGAAGAATTTTCACATAAGATATCAGTGTTGAATAATTTAGTTGGGGAAGAACGCCATAAAGTATGGCAGGTAATTGAAACCAAGAGCATATTGACCGCAAAGATAGATACCATAAAGAGCGTGCAGCTGCAATTCATAGAAGCCAGCCGCGTAAAGACATTCCTAGAATATTATATAGAGAGAATAAATTGGGCGTTACAGACGAAGGCCGGCAGGCTTTCAAAGCGCTCCCGCCAGATGATATTGACGGGCCTTGTAAATGTCCAGGAATGGCTTGAAGCGGGCATGGTCGACGAAAAGCACGAGTCTGCGCAGGATATGGGGCCTGCTATTGATTATTTGAAGAGAGAACAGGACAGGGCAGCAAAAGAGAGCCTTGTAAGAATAAGAGAGCGCATCGGCAAAAGAGCTGCCGATCTGGACGCACAGAGGCAAGCGCTCGAGAAACAGATCTCGGAGAGAAAAGCTCCGCTCCAATCCGCGTCGCAAGCGGCGCCGACTGCAGAGGAAAATATGCCGGGCCCGGCGAGTGGACAGATAAGTTTTGCCCTTAGATGCAAATTAGTGCAAGAATTGATCACCTCTCAACCAGGCCTTGCCGAGAATATTACAGCGCTAATCGCGGCTGTAACAGAACAACGTCCATCCGTTTTAGAAGGGGTAAGAGAAGCCGACTTTACGGCTTATGTCCAACGGATATTAGCAAGTATAAAAGAAGACGAGGGGTTCCTGTTCTATACTGCCTCGGAGCCTCCCCCGATGGCGGATATGCTGTCAGGCCTATCTTATGAAGATAAAATGGAGCTTAGCGAGGATCTTGGATTAACATATCTGCTGCAGAAAGCCGGCGTCAATGAAGCCAACAAGAGTGTCGTGGAATGCATACGAAACGCTGCTGTCGAGCTCAAGTCGGGAGCCCCGGATACCTTTAACGTTTATCGACTTAAGTTCGCTTCGACATATAAGACCCCGTACCCTGAAAATCAGACGGTGCTTGCCAATTATTACGTCCCTAAGGAAGGGGAAAAACCATTCCCCACGGTCGTTGTAGCAAGTCACATGTCAAGAGACGCTATTTCAAGACCGATATCGCTATACCTGGTAAGAAACGGATTTGCAGTTCTTGAGGTCACGCTTCCGTTCTATGGATCACGGACCCCGAGAAAAGCAATGTCGACAACTCCAGTCAACGGATTTTTTGCTCTGGATTTCGACACAAGGTTTTATCTCGAATTCTTTGAACAAAGCGTAGCTGATATGAATCAGGCAGTCCTGTGGTTGCGCACGCGCCATGAAGTGGACAAGGACAGGATAGGAATAGTTGGACAGAGCAAGGCCGGCACAGTTGCGAGCCTAGTGTACAGCACAAATGAATACGTGAAGTATCTTGCCGCAGTATCACCGCTAGTCGACCACGCCGCATCCATCTGGGACGTAAAAGAAGAATACAGAGTGCGGGACTGGTTGGAAAAGAAAGGTGTTACAAGAGACAGTTTTGCAAAGGCTACGAGATCCGTCAGGCCTTCATACATAGCCAGCAAAGGAAAAAAAGACCCGAACAATATATTGCTCGCAGCGAGTGAAAAAGATAATATCACGCCCTTTGCATATGTTGAGGATCTGTGGTTCGCATTAGGCAGACCCAGGATCATAGTGCTGGGCAAGGAGGCTCATTCAAAGGTGGACCATCTATTCGGGTTTGTGCCAAACATGCACGAACTATTTCCGTCCATAGCGAACTTGTTTAAGCAAGCACCCGCGCCGCAAGTCGCGCAAAAAATTCTCCTTGGTAATTTGGACGAGATAGAGAGGATGCTTAATAAGGCGGAACAGCTTGCGAGCCGGTTTGAGCGAAAAGATATTTCCCCTAAGGAAGCTTCGGCATATTTACAACGCCTGTTGGTCATGGTTGAAGACAATGTCGCTTTGATCGAAAGAAATACCGGATCCAGTCTCGAGATCAATAAGCTTGCCGCAGGCATCGCGGATATATACCACACGTTTAACCTCTATGATGATGCGCGGATGAAGTCGGATATCGCCCGCGCCAGAGAGAAGGCTAGGATGATCAGGTCGCTCTTGCTCCCGGCGCCGGCCGCAGATGCAAATGCCGAAGCGCCTTACAAAGTAACTCTACAAAAAATAGGCGCGGATTTATGGCGCTCGATCTGCAGCAAAGGCACCTATGACTTTACAGTCGTCGAAGCAGGTCCAAAGACACCCATTGAAACTCAGCAGGCATTCCACAGATTCATAAAAAAGAATTTCCCGAACGAGGACGCGGACTGGTCGGCCAGGGAGGCTTTTGCAGAGTATAAACCGGAGAGAAAATATCTTTTATTATGTAAAGGCGAAGTAGTCGGATATTATCAGGTTTGGTACGTAAGCGATCTTCAGTCCATGTTTGTTGAGCCGGATTATCGCGGTACGGGTGCGGCGGATGTTCTTATCCGGCATATATTTGAATATATAATGAAGGGTAACAAGGAGAAGAAGATAAAATACCAAATAACGCGTAATCACCACAGGGCTGCGCAAGGGCCTCGCTCAGGGACGACGGATGATTTAAGGCGCGACCTTGGCTTAAACAGCATAGTGGAAATATTGTCTGCACCGCAAGCCGAACCTACGCCGCAGGCCGCGCCGGCGTCCGCTGCGGAAAGAAGAGGTGCGAGCACGCAGATAACTGTTCAGTGCTCAGATGGTAAACCGATACAGGTATATTTTGATCCCGAAGGCATTTTGCGATCTATTAATGATATTGCGAAGGAGAATGGCCTGAAAATATATTTTGCAGGCGGGATCGCGCGAAATATGCTGCTTGGAAAGACGGGATTTGTCAACAAGTCCGACGTAGATATAGTGATAAGAAGGCCGGTTGAAGATATCGAAGAAGATGAAGTGCGTCAGCGAATAGCCAAAATGAAAGAAGCTCTAAGGCAGAAGTATCCCAAACTACCCGTAGATATCATTAATCTGGATCAAAACGGTTACCTCTTGGAAGAGTACTATGAAAAATTAGAGGGTTCCCGCGTAGCGACGATCAGCAGGATGCTCGTAGGGGAAGAAGGAAACGAGTGGGTCGTCAGTTCAGGCGGCGACGATAATTATTTACAGGACGTGAGAGAAAAGAGGCTGAAGCTTGTGCCGCGAACAGACAAGTTTGGCACGTCTTTCAGCCCGGGT
>JAPLMH010000149.1 GCA_026387135.1 Candidatus Omnitrophota bacterium
GATACTCTTTCTTCATTCCGGTAGACGAGGTCACAACTACCCTCTTCTGTCCTTTTTTCGATTCACCGAACTCAACCACGCCGTCTATTTCGCTTATTATCGCCGGATCTTTAGGGCGCCTCGCCTCGAACAGCTCGGCAACTCTCGGCAGACCTCCGGTTATATCCTTGGTCTTCGTGACGACCCTGGGCGTCTTCGCCAATATATCGCCGGCGGTAACGGCAGCCTTATCATGAACTATGATGTGAGCGCCGGCCGGTATAGGATATATCGCCAAAACTTCGTCCTTTGAATCTATAACGAGTATTTGAGGATGATAATCCCCTTTGTGCTCCACTATGACCCTGTTCTTAAGCCTGGTGGCGGGATCGAGCTCTTCCTTCATAGTCACGCCTTCTTTGATGTCCTCGAACTTGAGCTTACCTGAAACTTCGGTCAATATCGGCACCGTATAAGGATCCCACTTCACGAATATCGCTCCGGCCTTGACTTTATCGCCATCGCCTGCGCGGACCAATGAGCCTTGCGGCAGCGTATGTCTTTCAAGTTCCCTGCCATCGCCGTCATTAATGCTGACCTGCCCGTTCCTGTTCAGCACTACGAACTCGCCTTCTTTTTTGGTCTTCACGACCCTTATATTATGGTACTTTACAGCACCTTCATTTTTCGATTCTATGTAAGACTGCTCAACTATTCTAGATGCCGTTCCTCCGATGTGGAACGTTCTCATTGTAAGCTGGGTTCCGGGTTCGCCGATTGACTGGGCGGCTATTATGCCGACCGCGGTTCCGAGATCTACCACGCGACCTGTCGCTAAGTCTCTTCCGTAGCACTTCGCGCAAACACCGCGCTTAGCTTCGCACGTGAGAACGCTTCTTATCCTTATCTTCTCTATGCCGGCCGCTTCTATCTTTACGGCCTTCTCCATCGTTATCTCGCTCCCGGCCTCGACCAGCACCGTATCCGTAATAACGTCGACTATATTATCAAGCGCAACCCTGCCTATTATTCTTTCCGATAGGGGAACTACCACTTCGTCGCCCTCGATTATAGCGCTTATCAAGATACCGTTAACGGTATCGCAGTCGTCTATGCTTATTATGACGTCCTGCGCCACGTCTACCAGGCGTCTCGTCATATAACCGGAATCTGCGGTCTTCAATGCGGTATCCGCCAATCCTTTGCGCGCTCCGTGCGTTGAGATGAAGTATTCGAGAACCGTGAGCCCCTCTCTGAAGTTGGCCGTGATCGGCGTTTCGATGATCTCACCGGAAGGCTTGGCCATCAGACCTCTCATACCAGCAAGCTGCCTTATCTGAAGCTTTGAACCACGGGCGCCCGAATCCGCCATCATGAATACAGGGTTGAATGAATCGAGCTCCTGGAATATAAGATCCGATACGTCATCCGTAGTGTGGGTCCATAAGTCTATGATCTTGTTGTATCTCTCTCTGTCGGTTATGAGACCTTTTCTGTACTGATCATCAATGTGGGCAACGTCCGTCTTTGTCCTATCCAGATACTCCTGCTTCTTAGCCGGTATCTTCAGGTCGTCAACGGATATGGAAAGGCCGGCTTTCGTTGCTTCCTCAAAGCCGGCTTTCTTCAGATCATCCAATAATTTTATTACAGCCTGGTGACCCTTCACTTTATAACATTCGTTTATGACGCCGCTGAGCTTGGATTTGCTCATGGTATCATTAAAGAACTTTATTCCCCTGGGCAGATACTGATTGAAGAGAACCCTGCCGATCGTGGTATCTATCGAGAGCCCGTCTATCGAGACCTTTATCTTTGCGTGGATCTGGGCCTCATCGTCCTGATATGCCACTATGACCTCTTCGGCCGATGAGAACGACATCCCCTCGCCTTTAGCGCCAGGCCTCTCTTTGGTGAGATAGTAGCATCCCAACACTATATCCTGCGTAGGGGTCGTTATCGGCCTGCCGTCCGCCGGCGAAAATATGTTATTTGAAGACATCATCATCAATCGCGCTTCCATCTGTGCTTCTACCGATAGAGGAACATGCACCGCCATCTGGTCACCGTCAAAGTCGGCGTTGAATGCCGTGCAGACCAGCGGGTGTATGCGTATCGCCTTACCTTCTATTAATACGGGCTGGAAAGCCTGTATGCTCAAACGATGGAGCGTCGGAGCTCTGTTCAGCATGACCGGATGCTCCTTGATGACTTCATCGAGGATATCCCACACTTCCAGCTTGGCCTTCTCGACCATCTTCTTGGCGCTCTTTATGCTGTGTACAAATCCTTTTTCCCTCACTTTCTTTATTATGAAAGGCTCGAAGAGTTCCAACGCCATCTTCATCGGCAATCCGCATTCATTCAATTTCAGTTCCGGACCTATGACGATAACGGACCTGCCGGAATAGTCTACGCGCTTACCGAGAAGGTTCTGTCTGAAACGGCCCTGCTTGCCTTTTAACATGTCGCTCAATGATTTCAGCGGCCTGTTGCCGGGTCCGAGCACCGGACGGCCATGTCTGCCGTTATCGAATAACGCGTCGACCGCCTCCTGGAGCATCCTCTTCTCATTGCGTATGATGATCTCGGGCGCCTTCAATTCTATAAGCTTCTTTAATCTGTTATTCCTGTTGATGACCCTTCTGTAAAGGTCGTTCAGATCGCTTGTCGCGAACCTTCCGCCGTCCAGAGGAACTAGCGGCCTTAGATCGGGTGGTATTACCGGAAGAGTTGTAAGGATCATCCACTCGGGCTTGTTCCCGGAGGCCTTCAACATCTCTATGATCCTCAACAGCTTTGTGCTCTTCTTCTGGGTATTGTCGCTCTTCGATTCCTTTATCTCTCTCCTGATCTTGTCGGTCAGTTTATTGAGATCGACGTCCTTTAAGAGCTCCCTTATGGCCTCTGCGCCCATCTTAGCCGTGAACTTATTACCGTATTTTTCCCTGAACTCTTTGTATCTCTCCTCCGGCAGAAGCTCCGCTTTCTTTAACGGCGTATCTCCTGGATCGGTGACTATATACTCTTCATAATATAATACTTTCTCGAGCTCTCTCGAGGTCATGCCTATCAATATGCCTATCCTCGAAGGTATGACCTTAAAGAACCATACATGCGATACCGGGCAGGCAAGGTCGATATGGCCCATTCTCTCACGGCGCACGCTCGAACGCGTAACTTCTACGCCGCATCTGTCGCAGACTATGCCCTTGTGCTTTATCCTCTTATATTTTCCGCAATTACACTCGTAGTCTTTGGTGGGTCCGAATATTCTCTCGCAGAAGAGTCCGTCTTTTTCGGGCTTCAACGTCCTGTAGTTGATCGTCTCAGGCTTTCTGACCTCGCCCTTTGACCAGCCCTTTATAATTTCCGGAGACGCTATCTTGATGCTTATAGCGTTAAACGGATTTACCTCGTCCATCACAATGCCCATTGCGTTCTTCAACTATTTTTTATCCTTCTCAATATTGGGATCGGTTTTTCTTTCCATCCTTATGTCAAGGCCCAGGCTCTGAAGCTCCTTCACCAGAACGTTGAATGATTCGGGCGTTCCGGGCTTCAAAGTATGTTCGCCTTTTACTATAGATTCGTATATCTTGGTCCTTCCTAAAACGTCGTCGCTCTTTACCGTGAGGAGCTCCTGCAGAGTGAAGGCCGCGCCGTATGCTTCGAGCGCCCACACTTCCATCTCTCCGAACCTCTGGCCTCCGAACTGAGCCTTTCCTCCGAGCGGCTGCTGCGTGACGAGCGAATAAGGCCCGATCGAACGCGCGTGTATTTTGTCATCCACAAGGTGAGCCAGTTTAAGCATATATATGTAGCCGACCGTTACCTTCTGGTCGAAATTCCTGCCCGATAATCCGTCGCGAACGGCGACCTTGCCCTCAAGCGGTATGTTGGCCTTCTTCATCTCTTCTTTTATCTCGGTCTCTGTTGCGCCGTCGAATACAGGCGTCGAGATGTGTAGGCCTAAAACCTGAGCTGCCCAGCCAAGATGTGTTTCAAGTATCTGTCCGACGTTCATACGGCTCGGCACTCCCAGAGGATTGAGCACTATCTCGACCGGCGTTCCGTCCTCCAGGAACGGCATATCCTCTTCCGGAAGTATCTTGGCTATAACTCCCTTGTTCCCGTGGCGTCCTGCCATCTTATCACCTACGGATATCTTCTTCTTGCTGGCGACGTATACTTTGACCTTCTTCAATACGCCGGGCGGAAGTTCGTCGCCTCTCTTTACCCTGTCTATCTCTCTCTCGAGCTCAAACGTAAGTTCTTCTATCTGGCTGTCGAGGAACTTCACTACTCTCAATATCTCCTGCTCGACTTCCGGATTATTATGTATCTTTATGCTGTCGAGATCGCCCTTCTCCACTATCTTGCCCAGATCCTTGACCCTTATCGTCCTGCCCTGAGCTATCAGAACCCGCCCGGACTCCTGATTCAAAATACTTGAAGCAAGCTTCTGGCCGGACAATAATTTATGCAGCTTCTTCTGCTTCTCTTCTTTTATCTTGTTTATCTGTGTTTCAAAGGTCGCCTCGAGGGCCTTTATCTCTTTCAGCTCTATAGTTCTCTCTTCTTTGGTCTTGGAACGCGCATCCCGGCGGGCAAATACCCTGACATCTACCACTATGCCCTCTACTCCCGGGGACGCTATCAATGACGTATCCCTTACATCTCCGGCCTTCTCACCGAATATCGCGCGCAACAACTTCTCTTCCGGGGAGAGCTCGGTCTCAGACTTAGGCGTAACCTTGCCCACCAGGATATCTCCGGGCCCGACTTCCGCGCCTAATCGTATTATGCCGCTCTCATCCAGATTGCCTAAAGCTTCATCGCCCACATTCGGTATGTCACGCGTTATCTCTTCGTTGCCGAGGCGCGTATCTCTGGCTTCAACTTCGAACTCTTCTATGTGAATTGAGGTGAATACGTCCCCGCTTACCAGTTTTTGGCTCATTAGAATGGCGTCTTCGAAGTTATATCCGCGCCAAGGCATGAAAGCTACGAGGATATTCCTGCCCAAGGCAAGCTCTCCGTCTTTCGTCCCTACGCCATCGGCTATTACTTCGCCGGCTTTTACGGACTGTCCTACCTTAACTAACGGCCTCTGGTTTATACATGTGTTTGCGTTGGATCTCTCAAATTTTCTAAGCTTATACACTTTGCCGCTTACCACTATCTCTTCCGAATCGACGCTCGAAACATTGCCGGCTCCTGTGGCGATAACCACCGCCCCGGAATCCTTAGCGGTCCTGTACTCCATTCCGGTGCCGACAAAAGGAGCCTCCGGGTCCATCAACGGAACGGCCTGTCTCTGCATGTTAGAGCCCATCAGCGCGCGGTTAGCGTCATCATGCTCTAAGAACGGTATGAGACTGGCGGCAACGCTCACGAGCTGTCTCGGAGAGACGTCCATATATTGAATATCTTTGGGAGCTGCCTTTATAAAATCGTCTTTGAAACGGCTGAATATCTTGTCTTCCACGAAGTGACCTTTCGCGTCGATCTTCGCGTTCGCCTGAGCTATGACATACATATCCTCGACATCCGCCGAGAGATAATCTATCTTCTCCGTAACTCTTCCATTCTCAACTTTTCGGTAAGGGGTCTCGATGAATCCGAACTCATTAAGTTTTCCATAGGTACTGAGCGAAGATATGAGACCGATGTTCGGTCCTTCGGGAGTTTCTATAGGGCAGAGCCTGCCATAATGTGAATAGTGAACGTCGCGGACTTCAAATCCAGCCCTATCTCTGTTCAAGCCGCCGGGCCCGAGGCCGCTCAAGCGCCTCTTGTGGGTCATCTCTGCAAGCGGATTGGTCTGGTCCATGAACTGTGAAAGCTGGCTGCGTCCGAAGAAGTCGCGTATCACGCTGGAGATGAGCTTCGCGTTCAAAAGATTGTGCGGCATCACGTTAGCCAGGTCGTATAAGTTCATCCTCTCCCGGCATGCCCTTTCGGCTCTTACCAGCCCTATCCTTATCTGGTTCAACAGAAGCTCTCCGACGCAGCGTACGCGCCTGTTACCAAGATGGTCGATGTCGTCTATATTGGCTTCGCCGTTCTTTACCGCTATCAATCCAAGTATAACCTTTATCAGCGTATCAGCAGTAAGCAGCCTCTCTTCAAGAGAGACCTTCATTCCCAGCTTGCGATTCAGCATGTGACGGCCCACGCCGCCCAGATCATAACGTTTTATATCGAAGAATAGCTTATCCACTAAAGTAGCGGCAGATTCGGCTGTCGGGGGATCCCCGGGCCTCATCTTTCTGTATATATCGAGCGCCGCATCCTCTTTCGTCTTATTATTATCTTTCTTTAATGTATTTAAAATTTCCGGATACGAAGTCCTTAAGACCTCTATATTGCGTATGCCGGCATCCCATATCTTGTCTGCCAACTCTTTAGTTATGGGCTGGTTCTTCTCGGCCACTAAAAGATTGGCCTCTTTATTGACAGCATCATGCGCCAAAGTCTGGCCTATCAGCTTTTCAAGTTGAGAATGCCTGGTAAGTTCGTGTTTATCGATGCCGCTAAAGGCCTTCGCTATGGCTTCATCTGTGGAAAATCCGAATGTTCTTAAGAGGGACGTCGCCAGGAACTTTCTCTTCCTGTCTATATAAACATAGAGAACGTCGTTTATATCTATCTCGAACTCTATCCATGCGCCGCGGTAAGGGATGACCCTTGCGGAGAATATCTTTTTGCCTGTTAGGTGCATCTCCTCTTCGAAAGATATACCGGGAGAACGGTGCAGCTGGCTGACAACGACTCTTTCATCGCCGTTTATGATGAAAGTGCCCGTATCGGTCATCAGGGGGATGTCTCCAAGATAGACTTCCTGCTCCTTAGTCTCCTTCTTGGATTTCAAGCGCAGCATCAACTTCAAAGGAGCGGCATAAGACATGCCCCTCTTCTGGCATTCATATATCTGGTATTTGGGCTTGCCGATACTGTAGCTTAAATATTCCAGCTTATATTCGCCGTCTGAATTCTCTATCGGGAATACCTCTCTGAATGCGGACTCCAACCCTATATTCTTGCGCTTGGACTTAGCGACATCCGTCTGCAGGAACTCCCTGTAGGACTCCAGCTGGAGCTCCAGGAGGTTCGGAAGCTCGTAGCATTCCTCTATCTTCGCGTAACTTTTTCTCTTAAGCATCAATGACCTTATTTTAACTCGACCTTACCGCCAGCCGCTTCAAGCTGTTTCTTTATCTTTTCGGCTTCATCCTTAGTTGCGCCTTCTTTGATCGTCTTGGGAGCTCCGTCAACGAGATCCTTCGCTTCTTTCAAGCCGAGGCTTGTAAGAGTGCGCAGTTCTTTAATGACGTTGATCTTGTTGGCGCCTGCACTCGTAAGCACTACGTTGAATGTAGTCTTCTCTTCTGCAACAGCCGCGCCCGCAGCGCCCGCTCCTGCGCCGACAGCCGCAACAGCGACCGGTGCCGCAGCTGATACCCCGAACTTATCTTCGAGAGCTTTGACAAGGTCTGCAAGCTCAAGGACCGTCATGGCCCCGATACTATCCATCACATCTTTCATCTTTTTGGTCAATTCCACCTTTGCCTCTTTTGTTTCCATTTTACTATCTCCTCCCTCTCCTATTGTGTTGGTTGCGCCTCAGGGCGCTTTTCTTTACTTACCTTTACAGCATCCACTACATATACGAACTTCCTGAGCAACCCGCCCAGTACACTTACAAAACCTGTTATCGGCGCCTTTATCCCGCCCACTACCTGCGCCAAAAGGACTTCCTTCGAAGGCAGGCTGGCCATCTCTTTGACTTTATCCACCGCCACGAGCTTACCATCTATTATAGCGCCTTTTATTTTGAACTTTTCATGAGTCTTGGAGAAATTGACCAGGACCTTTGACGTAGCTACAATATCATCGCCGCTCAACGATATACCCACTCCGCCGTCTATAAGCGGCTTTGCGTCTTCCAGCTTCAGTTGGTCGAGAACGACGTTCATCATGGAGTTCTTCACTACAAAAAATGTGCCCTTAGAAGGCCTGAGACTCTTCCTGACGCTTTCCAGGTCCGAAACCGAGGATCCCATAAAATTGGTGATGAAAAAATTGGGGCGTTCCTTGATATCGTTCAGGATCTCGCCTATCATCCTGTCTTTACAAAGCTTTCCGTATCCCTGTTTCTTTTCCATATTTTTACCTGAATTCGGTTATATCCAGCTTTACCCCGGGGCCCATAGTCGAGGATAAATATAACGACTTCACATGATGCCCTTTAAGCCCGGCCGGATTGGAACTCATTATCGCATCGATCAAAACATGCGCATTCGAAAATAGCGCTTCCTCTGTGAATGACATCTTGCCTACCGGCGCATGTACACCCGCCTGCTTATCCATCTTAAACTCTATCTTGCCCGCCTTTACTTCTTTTATGGCCCGGGCCGTATCCGGGGTAACTGTGCCGGACTTCGGATTGGGCATCAGCCCGCGAGGCCCCAATATCTTTCCCAGCTTCGCGAGGTCCTTCATCATATCGGGAGTGGCGATCGCAACGTCGAAATCTAGCCAGCCGGCGCTTATCTTAGCCGCGAGGTCCTCGGCACCGACAAAATCGGCTCCGGCCTCTCTGGCTTTCTTCTCTTCCTCGCCTTTGCAGAATACTATGACCCGGACCTTCTTTCCGGTACCGTTCGGAAGGGCGACCGTCCCTCTTATGGATGAGGATGCCGCTTGTTTAGGGTCCACATTAAGTTTCGCGGAGACTTCCAGGGTTTCGTCAAATTTAGTCTTTGGCGACTTCTTCACTATCGCTATCGCCTCTTTCAGAGAATATATCTTGGTCTTGTCGAAAGAGGCATTAACTGCTTTCATTCTTTTTGATATCTTAGTCATATTAAGACTGCCCTTCTACGTCAATGCCCATACTGCGCGCCGTTCCCATGACCATCTTTATGGCCTTATCCATGTCGGGCGCGTTCAGATCCTTCATCTTTAGGGTCGCTATCTCTTTCAACTGAGCTATGGTGACTTTTCCAACCTTCTCTTTATTAGGGACACCGCTTGCTTTGGCCAGTCCGCATGCCTTCTTCAAAAGAACTGAACACGGGGGGCTCTTTATAATAAAGGTAAAGGTCCTATCCTCATATGCCGTTATAACTACCGGGAGAGTCAAGCCGTCCTGGCCTTGCGTCTTTGCATTGAACTGCTTGCAGAAATCCATTATGTTCAACCCATGCTGTCCTAAAGCGGGCCCAACCGGAGGTGCGGGATTTGCCGCGCCGGCCGGACAGTATAACCTTATAGTCGTCTTTATCTTCTTAGCCATGATCTATATCTTCTCCACTTGCCACATCTCTAATTCGACCGGCGTCGCTCTGCCGAATATCGATATCATTATCTTGATCTTGCCTTTACCGGCATTCGATTCTTCAATTGTCCCGTTAAAGTTCATAAATGGGCCTTCCGTTACGCGCACGGCCTCGCCCTTTTCGAACATCACCTTTGGAGTGGGCTTCTCCTTGGCGTCCTTCGCCTGCCTTAAGATGGTGTCTATCTCATCCACCCTCAACGGTATCGGTCTAGCTCCGGCTCCTACGAACCCGGTTACGCCGGATATGCTCTTGATCATATACCAGTTGTCGTCCGTGAGATCCATCTCGACAAGTATATAGCCGGGGAAGAACTTCCTCTCGGATATCTTCTTCTTGCCGCCCTTTATCTCAGATACCTGCTCTATCGGCACCAGGACCTGCGCAATACCGCCGGTCCCAAGCCCAGTCTTGATCTTAGCTTCCAGGGACTTTCTGACTTTGTCCTCGTATCCCGTCTGTGTGTGTATAACGTACCACTGCTTGGCCATTTAGACTCTCGACATTATTATATTTACCGCTGCTGACAATACGACGTCACATACGCCTATAAATACGGATAAAATGGCCAGAGATACGATAACTACTATCGTAGAACCTATGAGCTCATCCCTAGTGGACCATGACACTTTGCCCATCTCGAGCTTGACATCATTGAAAAAACCGACAATTTTATTCCCCATAGCAATATTCGCCTATCGCTTTTGTGCCTGACCCCTTACCTATATATATTGATTGTGTATCAATATGGTATCAAGGTGGCAGGAGCGGGAGGAATTGAACCCCCAGTTACGGTTTTGGAGACCGTTGGTTTACCGTTAACCGACGCTCCTAAGACCTGAACTCCCGCCCTACAGCAGGATTTTTTTGCCCCTATTTCATTTCCTTATGCGGCGTATGCTTCTTGCAGAACTTGCAAAACTTGCTCCGCTGCAGCTTATCCGGATTTTGTTTCTTGTTTTTAGTAGAGTGGTAATTCCT
>JAPLMH010000157.1 GCA_026387135.1 Candidatus Omnitrophota bacterium
TCCTGGATAATAAAAAGATAGAAGAGTTCTACATAGAGAGGGCCGATACCGTAAACCTCGTAGGGAACGTCTACAAGGGCAAGGTCGAATCGGTATTGCCGGGTATAGAGGCGGCCTTTGTAAATATAGGTCTCGAGAAGAACGGTTTCCTTTATGTTACGGATGTCGAGCAAGGCGCTTCGGATTTTGACCGTCTTTTGGGTGAGGAAGGCGCAGATCACCAGGAGAAGAAAGAGGACCAAAGGAAGCAGTCTATAGCCACGATGCTGAAGAAGGGCGATGAAGTCCTGGTGCAGGTAGTAAAAGAGCCGATCAGCACTAAAGGCGCCAGGCTTACGGCCCATATATCCATCCCGGGCAGATTTCTCGTCCTGATGCCGTTCGATAACCGCATAGGTCTGTCAAAGAGGATAGAGGACCACAAGGAGCGCGACAGGATCCGGAAGATCATAGAGGAGCTGAAGCTCCCTAAAGATATAGGGTTCATAGTGAGGACGGCCGCTATCGGAGCGAGCCAGAAAGATTTTTTCCGGGAGACCCGATACCTCATAAGATTGTGGCAGCATATAAAGTATAAGGCCAGGAAGGCAAAGCCGCCGCAATTGATCCACCAGGAATACGACCTCATCTTAAGGACCGCGCGCGATAATTTCACCGAGGCTACCGTAAGGCTCGAGATCGATTCGAAGAACGATTATAAGAGGATCTCGAAATTCTTAAGGATGACCTCACCGCAGTTTAGGAGCAGGCTGAGGCTTTACACCGATAGGATGCCGATATTCGAAAAATATGATGTGGAGAGGCAGATAGATAAAGTATACAACAGGATCATCCAGCTTAAATCCGGTGGTTATCTGGTATTTGACGAGACCGAGAGCCTGGTCGCCATAGATGTGAATTCCGGTAAGTCGGTCGGGCACAAGAACCTGGAAGAGACGGCCTATCGGACGAACTTAGAAGCCGCTGAAGAGGTCCCGCGCCAGCTCAGGTTGCGCGACATAGGCGGGATCATAATCATAGACTTTATAGATATGGAGTTTGGCGGCCACAGAAAATCGATAGTCAAGGCTCTTGAGAAAGCGCTTGAGGACGATAAGGCCAAGACTAAGATACTGAATATATCAAGCATAGGCCTCGTGGAGATGACGCGCCAGCGAGTGAGGCGCAGCATCGAAGCCAAGAGCCACCAAAAATGCCCTTATTGCGCCGGCCGGGGCACCATAAAATCGCCCTCCACAGTATCGACCAACCTCGCGCGCCAGCTTGCGCGCATACTAGCCGTGAAGAGAGCCCGGGAGGTATTCGTAACGCTCCATCCCCAGGTCGCTTCGTATGTGGTTGCGCCCGAAAGGAATATGATAAAACAGCTTGAGAGGCGCTTCAGGAAGTACATCCGCGTGATAGAAGACCCCAATCAGCACATGGAAGAGATCAAAATAGACGAAAAGAAATAAAAAGCTCTCGCTTGACGTAATGCGGGCGATATGCTATAGTATGTCGCTCAAAGTAACTATAGGGAGGTATTGGATGTACGCGGTAATCGAGACAGGTAGCAAGCAATATAAGGTGGCAAAAGACGACATAATCCTGATAGAAAGGCTTGAGGTCAAGGACAGCAAGGCCTTAAAGCTGGGTAATGTTCTTCTTATAAAGGAAGGCAACTCAACCCACGTTGGATCACCGTATCTTAAGGGCGCCACAGTCACCTGCGAACTATTGGGTGAGATCCGCGGCGACAAGCTCGTAGCTTACAAGTATAAGAAGCGAAAGAGCTCAAAGAAGAAGATCGGCCACAGGCAGAATCTGTTGAAGCTGAAGGTAAAATCTATCGAATTGAAGGAAGGATAAAGACAATGGCACACGTAGTCAATGGCCGCGACGGCCAGCCAAAGATGCTCGGAGTGAAGAAGTACGAAGGCCAGACTATCAGGACCGGCGGCATAATCTTGAGACAGCGCGGCATGAGCTTCAAGGCGGGCGTGAACGTAGGCATAGGTAAAGACCACACATTATTCGCTCTGGCCGACGGTAAGGTCAAGTTCGATTCGAGACGGATCGTGAGCGTCATATCTAAAAGTTAATAAATAGGGGACAGCGCCCTATTTTTTAATAAAATAGGGCGCTGTCCTCTATTTTAGATCACAATCGGAAATTAGACAGTGTTCGTAGACCAGGCCAAAATCTATCTTAAGGCCGGCAGCGGCGGCAAGGGCTGTCATAGCATATTTTATGACAGATATCACAATAACGGCCAGCCTGACGGCGGCTCAGGCGGCAAGGGCGCCGATGTGATCTTTGCGGCCGATGACAATATACAGACTCTCCTCGATTTTCAATATCGACAGCACTTCGAAGCCGACTCCGGCACTCACGGAAGCTCCAATCATAAAAAAGGCAGACAAGGCAAGGACCTGGTAATAAAGGTCCCGCCCGGCACGCTCATAAAGGATGCTCCAGGCGGCCTCGTATTAAGGGAGCTGATAAATAACGGCGATTCGGTCGTTATAGCCAGGGGCGGATATGGCGGCAAGGGAAATTCAAAGAACCATCCGGCCACCTCAGGCACGCCGGGTGAAGAGAAGAAGGTCGTATTAGAATTAAAGCTTATAGCCGATGTGGGAATAGTGGGCTATCCCAATGCCGGAAAGTCCACCCTCATATCGAAGGTATCCAGCGCCAGGCCAAAGATAGCGAACTATCCTTTTACTACGAAGGTGCCGGTCCTTGGCGTTGTGAAGATACATGGCGACGAACGCCTCGTCTTTGCTGAAGTGCCGGGCCTGATAGAGGGCGCGCATCTCGGCAGGGGGCTTGGCGACAGGTTCTTAAGGCATGTTGAAAGGACCAAGGCGCTGATACATATGATAGACGTATCCGGTTTTGAGGGCAGGGATCCATACAAGGATTATGTAAATTTAAATAAGGAGCTGAAGCTATACAGTAAAGAGCTGATAAAGAAACCCCAGGTCATAGCCCTGAATAAATGCGACATAGAGGGCGCAAGAGAGAACGTAAAGAGATTTAAGAAGCGCGCTAAGGGTAAGAAGGTATACGTCCTGTCGGCGGCTACGGGAGAGGGCATAAAGGAACTATTGAACGCGGTCTACAAAAATGTAAAGAGCTTGAAAAAAAATGTCAAAAAATAAGATAGTGGTGATAAAGATAGGGACGAAGGTCATAGCCTCGCATGATAAGTCACTGGACAAGGCTTTGCTTAAGAGCCTCGTGGACCAGATATCCGATATCCTCGATAAGGGCTTCAAGGTCATAGTGGTCACGTCCGGGGCCATAGGATCCGGAATGAGCCTTCTGGGTATGAAAAAAAGGCCCACGAAACTTGAAGAGCTGCAGGCGGCGGCTTCCATAGGCCAGAGCCAGCTTATGCATCTTTACAGCGGTTATTTTAAAGAGCGGGGGTTTCTCACGGGGCAGATACTGCTCACCCGGGAAGACTTTGATGACAGGGCCAGATACCTGAATATCAGAAGGACCGTCGAGACCCTGCTTTCTCACAAGGCAGTGCCTGTGATAAATGAGAATGATACCGTTTCTACGGAGGAGATAAAGTTCGGGGACAATGACAGGCTGTCGTGCCTTGTCAGCGATCTATGCCGGGCCGATATGCTGATACTTCTCACCGATGTCGACGGCCTTCTCGACGAGGAATGCAATGTGGTAAATTTTGTGGACGATATGAGCGCCAGGGTCACGAAGCTGGCGCGTTCGAGCAAGTGCGAGCTCGGCACCGGCGGTATGGCGTCCAAGCTGGAGTCGGTAGGAAGGGCGATGGCGTCAGGGATAGAGTGCGTAATAGCGAACGGTAAGAGAAAGAATATAATAACGGATATTATTGACGGTAAGCGCGTGGGCACACGCTTCAAGGGCTCCGCAACGAAGCGTTCGTCGGAAGGTCAAGGTTGATACTATGACCGATATAAAAGAGTTATGTCAGAGAGCGAAGGCGGCATCGCGAAAGATGGCCGTTTTGGATCCAAAAATAAAGGCAAGGGCCCTTAAGTCTATGGCGAAGGCCCTGATCGATAACTCCGCTCATATAATAGGAGAGAACATTAAAGATGTCGATCGAGCCCGTAAGAATAATATATCCAAGGTACTTATCGACAGGCTAACGCTCGACGAGAAACGCATAAAAGCTATGGCGGCTTCACTCATAGAGATCTCAAAGTTAAAAGATCCTATAGGCGAGGTCCTGGAGATAAGGCGTAGACCGAATTCTCTATTAATAAAGAAGGTGCGTGTTCCCATAGGAGTGATCCTGTGCATATACGAGTCGCGCCCTAATGTCACAAGCGACTGCGTGGGGCTCTCTTTGAAGTCCGGCAATTGTGTCATACTCAGGGGCGGCAGCGATGCTATAAATTCCAATACGGCGATATTCGAGGCCCTGAACGGAGAGGCCTTGAAGAATGATATCCCTGAAGGCGCCATAACGATGATAAAAGATACCGATAGAAGCGTTGTGAACGATCTTCTGGCCCAGGAGGGCCTTATAGACCTGGTCATGCCCCGCGGCGGAGAATCCCTGATAAGAGAGGTTACCGATAATTCCAAGATCCCTGTGATAAAACATTATAAAGGTGTCTGCCATACCTATGTGGATGGATCAGCCGATCTTAATATGGCTATGCGCATATGTTACAATGCAAAGGTCCAGAGGCCCGGTGTATGCAATGCCATGGAGACGATGCTGGTAAATAAAAAGATAGCCCAAAAGTTCCTGCCCTCGATGATCAAGCAGCTCAAGGACGCGGGCGTAGAGATCCGCGGTTGCGGTGAAACGATCAGGATAGTCCCCGGCATAAATAAGGCGAGTGAGGAAGACTGGTATGCGGAATATCTGGACCTCATATTGTCCGTCAGGGTGGTGAACGATCTTGATGAGGCGATAGAGCACATCATGAAATACGGCTCATATCATTCAGACGCGATAATCACCAAAGATAAGAAGGCGGCAGAAAAGTTCCTGAATAACGTCGATTCGGCATGTGTCTATGTGAATGCCTCGACGAGATTTACCGACGGAGGCGAATTCGGTAAGGGCGCTGAGATAGGTATCTCAACCGACAAGATACATGCGAGGGGTCCCGTGGGAGTGGAGGAGCTGACCTCGTATAAATATGTCATATACGGCAAAGGACAGATCAGAAAGTAGGAGTTGATCACTTATGCGGATAGGGATACTTGGCGGCACTTTTAATCCGATACATATAGGCCACCTTATATTGGCCGAAGAGGCGCATTACAAACTTAAGCTGGACAAGCTGGTATTCGTTCCCGCTTTTGTGCCGCCGCATAAGAGCTCGTTGGAAGTCATAAGCGCCAAGGACAGGCTGGAGATGATCCGGCTTGCCATAGAGGACAATCCGGCTTTCGAGGTATCGACGTTTGAAGTAGATTCAAAGAAGAAGTCTTATTCCATAGATACGCTAAAAGAGTTTCGCGGCGTATACGGCGAGGATGCCCAGCTATGCTTCATAACCGGCTCGGACTCGCTGAAAGATCTCTTCTCATGGAAGAACATAAACGACATATTCAAGATATCGAAGTTCATAGTGGCCAATAGGCCTGGATATCCTATAAAAGAGGTACCCAAGGAGGTCGATACCGTTGTTATTACTCCCATAGAGGTATCGTCCGAGGATATAAGGAAACGGCTTGCCGAGAACAGGTCTATAAGGTATCTGGTGCCCGAAAAAGTCCGTAAATATATCATTGACCGCAAGCTATACTTGACCAAGAGCGGTTTATAGTGTATAATTTGAAAAGTTTAATGAAAGGGAGGTGATTTGAAATGGCAGAAGTAGGATATTGCGTAAAGTGCAAAGCGAAGAAAGAGATGAAGGATACGCAGAACGTTACCATGAAGAATGGGCGTAAAGCGATGAAGGGTAAGTGCTCAACCTGCGGCACAGGCATGTATAAGATAATGAGTTAGTATCTGCTTTTCTAGAAAGAGGTAAAGTTTATAGAGTCTAAGTCTAAAGCCTTGGCCATTGCTCGTGCCGCTTCCGATAAGAAGGCGCTCGATATAGTCACGCTGGATATGCGCAGGATCCCGAGCGTCTCGGACTATTTCGTGATCGCGAGCGGCTCGTCCACTACACAGGTCAGGGCTATATCCGATAATATAGCAGATGTTCTCAAGGATAAGGGCGAGCGGGTCTGGCATATCGAAGGCTCGCGCGAAGCCCTTTGGGTCCTTCTTGATTGCGGTGATGTGGTAGCGCATGTATTCCTTGATGAGACGCGCCGTTTCTACGAGCTGGAGAAGCTTTGGGGCAAGGTTCCGAAGAAGAAGTACGCCGAAGCCAAAGCTAAGCCGCGGGTAAAGGCGCGCTCCAGGCGTAAAAAATCCGTTAAGAAAGCCAGCCCGCAAAAAAAGAGGCAAAATGTATTACGGCGGAATCGAAAAAGAGGTCGTCCTATTAGTTGAGAACGCTTTAAAAGAAGTTCTCAGCTCTCTCGGACGACCTGCCGCTAAACCCCACGAAGCGATCCCCGCGCTAGAGATACCTAAAGAGAGATCGCACGGCGACATATCCACCAATATAGCGATGCGGCTTGTCCGCCTCTCCGGCGGCAAGAGCCCTATTGAATTCGCAGAGCTTATAGTTAATAAGGCGAGAGCCTCCCTGGCCTCATCGGACCTCAAAAGCGACATAGAAAAGATAGAGGTCAAACCTCCGGGATTCATAAATTTCTTCCTAAGCAGTGAATATCTTTATAAGGTTCTTCTTGATATAGAGCGGGAGCAGGGCGATTACGGCAGGACGAGCATATGCCGGGATAAGAATATACAGCTGGAGTTCGTCAGCGCAAATCCCACAGGCCCCTTAACAATAGCTCACGGCAGGCAGGCGGCAATAGGCGACTCGCTTGCCAATATCCTTGCGTACATAGGCTGTGAAATAAGCAGGGAATATTATGTGAATGACGAAGGCAACCAGATGAACACCCTTGGGTCTTCCATCCGCGCCAGATATCGGGAGCTCTGCGGCATCAAAGAAGATTTCCCTGCGGACGGATATAAGGGCACCTATGTAAACGATATAGCAGCGGATTTTAAAGATAAGTATGGCGAAAAGTTTATTAAAGAAGAGGATGTAAAGGCATTCAGGGAGTTCGGGCTTAAGTGGATACTGGACGATATCAAAAAAGATCTGAAGGACTTCGGAGTTAAGTTCGATGTGTGGTATAGTCAGGCCAGCCTCAGGAAGTCGGGCTCGATAGACAAGGCCCTTGAGCTTATAAAAGATAAGGGCTACATATTCCAGTCCGAGGGGGCGACGTGGTTCCGTT
>JAPLMH010000077.1 GCA_026387135.1 Candidatus Omnitrophota bacterium
GCGCGATATATTTCCAGCAGAGCCTCATCATCTGGTCTATCCTTAAGCGGGCGAATACGGTGCGCGAAAGAGACATTATGGAAATTATGAAGAGGACTTTTAATACATATAGAATGAATCCTACCGCCGGACCAAGGTTTAGTCCGAATGGTAAAAATACCGCCGCCAAAAGCGATGCCCCGACGATCGTCTCTATGTCCAGGGCGAGTTTAAAGATGCCTAAAAGCCTGCCGGAATATTCCGTTAGAGTGCCGGCCACTATCTCGGTCTCTGCTTCGGCGATATCGAAGGGTACTTTTTCCAGTTTTCCGAGCATTGCGACGATCGATATCAAGAATCCTAGTAGGTTAAAGAGCCAATACCACGGATGTGCCGTATAAAAGATCGTCATGCCCGCGAGGGACCACGTGTCCGCAAGAAGCGCGGGCGCTAAGATGCTTATAAAGAGAGGGACCTCATACGCGAATAGCTGCGTGATCGAGCGCACAGCGCCGAGCTTAGAATACAGCGACGTGGAATACCAGCCGCCTAAGAACAGAGTAAGGGTCGGTATGGTCAATAGATATAGGACGACTATGATGTCGCCGTTAAAATAGAAGAGAGCCTCTTTTCCCCAGAGGGGAATGTAGAAGAAGGCCGTCACAGCCGACGCCAACCCGAATATCGGCATCAATTTGAATATCCTGGGGTTCGCCTCTTCCGGAATGACTTCTTCTTTGCCCATGAGCTTTAAGAAGTCCGCCAGAGGCTGAAACCACGGAGGCCCGATCCTGTTCTGCAGGCGCGCGTACAGCTTCCTGTCGAAATATTCGGCGGCAAAGCCGAATACTGTCAGGAATAGAAATCCGGGAAATATAAGTAATTGAAATAGCTGCCCTAACATCTAGCTTAACTTTCTTTTCAGGCGATCGTTGATCTTTTTGAAATCCACACCCTGATGCTGATACCAATGAATACCGTATTCTCTCAATTCATCCCATTTCAATATCTTCGATCTCTTGTTGTTATGCTCTTTTACCGATATGAGCCTGTCGGTACATGAGAAACAGGGGTCGATGGCCGCTATTACTATCGGCAGGTCCGCCAGCTGCCTGTCTTCCAGCATCTTCGACACGGTCTGCAGGTTTGCCAGGGTCGGAGCCCGCACCTTGACCCTCTCCGGCTTATCCGAGCCGTTGGACTTCACATAATGCATATTCTCTCCCCTCGGCGCTTCATAACGGCTTACCGCCTCTCCGGCAGGTATCTTTCTGGGGGCTTTCACGGCTATGGGGCCTTCTGGTAACTGTTTTAATACCTGCCTGATGATCTTATAAGATTCCAATAACTCTCCCAGCCTCACGATGGTCCTGCCGTAAACATCGCAATGATCATCGGTTATAACCTTAAAATCTAGCTCTCCGTATGCGGCATAAGGATCGTCGCGGCGGGTATCTCTGTCTATTCCCGAAGCCCTGCCCGTCGGCCCGACGGCTCCCAATTTCAGCGCGTCATCGTGCGACAGCATGCCGACCTTCGAAAGCCTCTTTATTATGGTCGTCTCTTTCGTCGCTATATCTATATAATATTTTGTCCGCTCTTCGAGAGTGCTTACCCCTTTCAATATATCTTTGGAATACTCCGGGGTGATGTCGCGCCTCACGCCGCCGATACAGTTTATGCCGTAATTGACGCGGTTGCCGGTTATCATGGCGAGAATATCCATCACGACCTCTCTATCGCGCCAGGTATACATCAGCAATGTATCGAAACCTATCTCATGCCCGGCGACGCCCAGCCACAATAGGTGGCTGTGGATGCGCTCAAGCTCTCCTATTAATGTCCGTATATATTTGGCGCGCCTGGGAACATCAAGTGCGGCTATCTCCTCTACCGCCTGGACGAAGGCACTTGAATGCGCGTGCGAACATATACCGCAGATCCTTTCGTTCAGGTAAACATCCTGGACATAAGTTCTCTCTTCGCAGGCCTTCTCTATGCCGCGGTGGTTATATCCGAGCCTTATCGTCAGGCCCGTTATCTTCTCGCCGCTCAACTGCACTCTGAAAGAGGCCGGCTCTTTCAACGCAGGATGTTGCGGCCCTATAGGTATGATGACTTTATGCATTTGGTTTCCAGTCCTTTCTCAACGGGTATTGATCCAGAGGCCAATCGTCGGGAAGCGGATAACGCTTGCCCTCGGGAAGGCCCTCGACCTGCACTCCCAGTAGATCCTTCAATTCTCTTTCGTATATCTGAGCGCTGGGAAAATACTCTATTATCGTCTTTAATACCGGTCTGGCTTTGGGCACGCCCGTCTTGATGTTCAGCACGATACCGTCCTGCCTGGTGATGTGATATATCAGGGATATCTTCTCCATTTCGTCCAGTCCGGTTATTGTGCAAAGGAATATGAAATTAAGATCGCGTATGGCGTATTCGAAGACTTCTTTAAAA
>JAPLMH010000002.1 GCA_026387135.1 Candidatus Omnitrophota bacterium
TGAATATGAGTTGGCATAATGCAATAAGCTAATAAATTAATAATCTTTCCGAATACCCCAAACCCCGAGATGTTACTCTTAACGATAGCTGTTTTTTTATTTTCTACCAAAGAAAATTTATGAGGAGGTTTAAGAAATGAATAGTACGAAATCTCATTTAACATCCTTTCGTAGTCTCTATCGCATCTGAATATAATGAACTCAGAAATACTTTTGCTAATAATATGATATGTCTCGCCTTTACAACAGGCTCTTTCCTTCGCGGCATACTATTCCACCCTTCTTTTATTAGTACATATCCATTCCGGTTACCATTTCCGATCCCGGATCGGAAATGGCCCTATATACTATAAGACGGAAAAAAGGGTCAAATTGTTGCAAATTATTTTAAAATAGTTTAATTTTCCACCCCGGGGTGGCCATCCCCGGCGTGGAAGTAGGTAAAATAAAAAATGTGCTTGACAAATGATACTAATATGGTATCATTATCGCACGAGGATTAAATGAAACTGATATCGAGAAACACAGATTATGCCGTAAGAGCGGTCTGCTACATAGCGCGACAGGATAAAAGTATAGTGTCGGTCGCAGAACTGGTAAAGGCTTTAGAGATCCCCAGGCCGTTCCTCAGGAAGATACTACAGGTCTTGAATAAAAAAAGGATCCTCATCTCCAACAAAGGTTCCGGGGGCGGATTTAAGTTGGCGCGGAAAGTTGATAAGATATTTTTAACGGAACTTATGGAGGCGTTCCAGGGGCCTTTTAAATTAAATGAATGCACGTTCAAAAAAGATTTATGCCCCAATAGAAAATTCTGCTGGCTTAAGAACAAGATAGATATTATAGAGGATACGGTGCTTTCGGAGTTAAGTACCATGACGATCGATTCTATACTGAAAGAGAAGTAACCTATGGCGAAGAGAAAGATAATAAAGATAGATGAAGAGAAGTGCAACGGCTGCAAGCTGTGTATCCCGAATTGTCCTGAAGGAGCTCTGCAGATAATAGACGGCAAAGCGCGGCTCATAAGCGATCTATTCTGTGACGGCCTGGGTGCATGCATAGGCCATTGCCCTCAAGGCGCTATCAATATAGAGGAGAGAGAGGCCGAAATGTACGATGAGAAGAAGGTGATGGGTAATATAGTGAAACAGGGCAAGAATACCATAATAGCGCATATAAAACATCTGAAGGAGCATAACGAGTTCGGTTATCTCAAAGAGGCCATGGACTATCTTGTTACTAAAGGTATAAAGATAAGGCCCGGTGACCTTACAGATACAGTTGCTTCGGGCCCATGCGGTTGTCCAGGTTCAAATGTCAGCCAACAAAAAAATGCCGGTCTTGCCCCCGAAAAGCGCCTGACCCCTTCGAAGACCCATTCGCAGCTTACAACGTGGCCGGTGCAGTTAAAGCTGGTGCCGGCCTTCGCGCCGTTCCTGAATGGCGCGGATCTCCTGATAGCGGCAGATTGTGTGCCCTTCGCATATGCCGATTTTCACGAGGACCTTCTAAAGGGGAAGATACTACTTGTAGGATGCCCAAAGCTGGACGACATCGCGTATCATAAGGAGAAGATAACTCAAATCATAATGAACAATGATATCAAGTCCATAACGCATGCTCATATGGAGGTGCCGTGTTGTTTTGGATTTTTGTCTATAATAAAGGACGCTATCGCTGAGTCAGGGAAGAAGATCTCTTTCAGCGATGTCACTATTAGTATAACCGGGGAAAAACTAAAGGAGGTTTAAATATGTTCTGTTATCAGTGTGAACAGACGGCAGGCGGTACAGGGTGCACGAAGATGGGAGTTTGCGGTAAGAATGAGGATATACAAAGTCTTCAGGATACGCTTCTATATGGATTAAAAGGGATAGCCGCCTATGCATATCATGCCAGGGAGTTGGGCGCCCGCAATGAAGATGTCGACGCCTTTATGCACGAAGCGCTATTCAAAACAGTGACGAATGTGAGCTTTGACCTTAATCAGCATATTGCGATGGTGCTGAAGTGCGGCCAGATGAACCTTAAAGTAATGGAGCTTCTCGATAAAGCGCATACTGACAAATTTGGCAAGCCAACCCCTGTCGAGGTCGATACCGGCACGAGGGCAGGCCCCGGCATACTTGTTACGGGCCATGATCTTCTTATGCTGCATAGGCTTCTTGAGCAGACGGAAGGATCCGGCGTAAATATATATACTCACGGCGAGATGCTCCCTGCGCATGGTTATCCGGGGTTAAGAAAATTCAAACACCTTGCCGGGAATTATGGCGGCGCTTGGCAGGACCAGAAGAGAGAGTTTGCGGCCTTTTCAGGCCCAATATTGGTGAACACGAACTGCGTAATAATACCCCCGCCAAATTCATATCTTGACCGACTATTTACCGTCGGCCTGCCCGGAGTGCCGGGCGCCAAGCATATAGAAGGCCATGATTTTTCAGAAGTGATAAAGATGGCAAAGAAGCTTCCCGCCCTTCCGGCGGCGTCGGGCAAGAAGACATTGACGGGATTTCACTATACCGCCATACTCGGGCTTGCCGAAAAAATAGTGGGCCTGGTAAAGTCCGGTAAGATCAAAAGGTTCTTCCTGATCGGAGGATGCGACGGAGCGAAGCCGGGAAGAAATTATTACACCGAATTTGCCGAGAGCGTTCCCAAGGACTGCGTGATACTCACCGTAGCCTGCGGCAAATACCGTTTCAATAAGCTCGATTTCGGTAATATCGATGGAGTGCCTAGGCTCATAGATCTGGGACAGTGTAATGACGCTTATTCGGGAGTTCAGGTGGCCCTGGCGCTTGCCAAAGTATTTAATTGCGGCGTAAATGATCTGCCTCTCTCGTTCGTCCTTTCGTGGTTTGAGCAGAAGGCGGTGGCGATCCTCTTAACCCTGTTATCTTTGGGTATAAAAGGCATCAGGATAGGCCCTACGCCTCCGGCCTTCATAACGCCCAATGTATTTAAGGTATTACAGGAGAACTTTGACCTTAAATTGATCAAAACGCCAAAAGAGGACTTAAAGGAGATATTGAAGAAGTAATATTCTTTATTAAAAGTTTGTTATATGTTAGAATAGAAAACCCAAAAGAAGGAGATCTTGAAATGAAAGAAAAGGTAGAGGCTGCGTTAAAGAAGATACGTCCGATGCTTCAGGCGGATGGAGGAGATATAGAGCTTGTAGATGTCTCCAAAGACGGCGTCGTAAAAGTCAAACTTACCGGAGCGTGCGGATGCTGCCCGATGAGCCAGGTAACATTAAAGAATGCCGTAGAGCAGAAGCTGAAGAAGGAAGTCCCGGGGATAAAGTCAGTTATATCTGCGTAACAAAGGCTTAATAGGAGGGTGTGGTATGGATAAATATAAGTGCCTGATATGCGGTTATATTTATGATCCCGCCAAGGGCGATCCCGATAACGGTGTAAAGCCGGGAACAAGCTTCCAGGCTATACCGGAGGATTGGGTATGTCCCGAGTGCGGAGCTCCGAAGAGCGAGTTTGAAAAAATATAAACAGGAGGTGCGTGGTGAAGGCAAGAGTGGATGCGGATGCATGCATAGGATGCGGACTTTGTGAGAGCACTTGTCCGGAAGTATTCAAGATGGACGGCGATAAAGCGGTTATCATAGGCTCGGTGGTTCCCAAGGGCGCGGAAGATACCTGCAAAAAAGCGACCGAAGAATGCCCGGTCACAGCGATCATACTAAGCTAAAAAATATCTAAAGGTGGTTCCAGTGGCCGAAGTTTCCATTCTTATTGGAGGTAAGGCCGGTTTCGGGATAGATAAGTCGGGTGCGATAATATCATTTATCATGAACTCCCTCGGCTACAGCGTCTATACCTACCGCGATTACCCGTCGATAATAAGAGGCGGCCATACGTTCTCCATAATAAGGGCCGCCACAGAGAGGATCTCGAGCCACAGGAACGCGGTGGATTATATCCTCGCCTTGAACCAGGATACCGTAACGCTTCATAAAGAGAGAGTCAAAGAGAATTCTGTAATAGTTTACGATGTCGATAGTGTCAAATGCGACGGGGTATGCCCCGTTAAAAACGCTGTCGGCATTTCTGTTGGTAGTATTCTTAAAGAAGAGTCGGCGCCCGAGATAATGCGCAACACATGCGTTATAGGAGCCTTCTCCAAAGTCGCCGGTATAGAGTGGAGTATAGTAGAGTCGGTTTTAAAGAAAGAGATCTCCAAAGATATAGAGATCAATATCAAAGTGGCCCGCCGCGGATATGATGAAGTCAGGGCCCTTACCGCGATCAAACCTGTTAAGGGACGACCATTGCCGCTTATTACCGGAAGCGAGGCGATGGGCCTCGGTTTCCTGAAGGCTGGGTTAGACACATATATAGCATATCCCATGACGCCGGCTTCACCGCTACTGCACTTCCTGGCAAGTGAGGCGGAAAATTACTCTATTAAAGTCATCCACCCGGAGAGCGAAATAGCCGTAATGCTTATGGCGTTGGGGTTCTCATACTGCGGGGAGTCGGTTGCCGTAGGAACTTCCGGCGGAGGATTCTGCCTGATGACCGAAGGCTTAAGTCTTTCGGGTATGGCAGAGCTGCCGGTCGTGATAGTCCTGGGTTCTAGGCCGGGTCCGAGCACGGGGTTGCCCACCTACACCTCACAGACAGAGCTTAATTTTGCTTTAAGCGCGGGGCAGGGCGAGTTCACCCGATTTGTAGCGGCGCCAACCGGCGCGGAAGATTCATATTACTGGGCCGCGTTAAGTTTAAATATCTCGAAAAAGTTCAGGATACCATCGATACTACTTACCGATAAGACAATATGCGAGGGGCTATTTAATTTTGACATTGATTCGATAAAAGAGATAAGGCCTGAGGCGTCGTCGGTTCCTGCGTTTGGCCCGGGCAAAGGCAGGGTAGTGAAGTCAAATAGTTATGAGCATGACGAATACGGCATAACTACCGAAGATCCTGTAAAGACGGTCCAGATGCAGAGTCATAGATTACAAAAAACCAATTTATTGACCAAAGAATTGGAAAAGTACGAAATTGTGAAATGCGGCGGCAATAACAAGTCTGATACGGCTGTATTGTGCTGGGGTTCGAACAGGCCCGTTTGCGAAGAAGTCGCAAGATCGCTGGGCCTTAAAGTAATATCCCCGATAGTTCTTTCGCCTTTTCCGGTAGACGCCCTCAAGGCCGCGCTTAAAGGCATAAAAAAGATAATATCCGTCGAGAGTAACGCGACAGGCCAATTGGGTTTACTTATAAACGGTTACGGAATAAAGGTAACCACACAGATACTAAAGTACGATGGCAGGCCGTTCTCCGTTGATGAGCTGGAAAGCATTGTAAAGGGCAAGTTATGATAAACTTGGCGACGACTGCCGAGAATACATGGTGCGCCGGATGCGGCAACTTCGCTATCCTAGGCGCAATAAAATCGGTATTGCAGTCCCTGGCCGAGGACGGGTTTCCTCTGGAGAATGTGGTCTTAGTCTCCGGGATCGGTTGTCACGCCAAGATAGTGGACTACATAAACGTGAATAGTTTCTATTCATTGCACGGCAGAGTCGTCCCTGTTGCAGAGGCCATAAAATTATCAAAGTCGAATGTAAAAGTGATAGGTTTTTCGGGCGACGGCGATTCTTACGGCGAAGGGATGGAGCATCTGATATTTGCCGCCAAAAGAAATATCGACATCACTATGATAATACATAATAACCGCGTATATGGTCTCACTACGGGCCAGTATACGCCTACCTCACCTTTGGGGTTCAAGGGCCGTTCGACTCCTTTCGGCACTAAAGAGATGCCGATAAATCCTCTCGAGGTGATGCTGGCCTCGGGCGCCACATTTTTGGCGCGCGGCACTTCGCATGGCCTGGAGCTATTAAAGAATATCTTTAAAGAGGCGATATTGCATAAGGGCTTCTCTTTGGTGGACGTCCTGCAGGTATGCGTCACGTTCGACAACCTCTACGAATATTACGACAAGAGGGTCTATGAGCTCAAGGATCACAACCCGTCGGACGAAGCGGCCGCCGCCGGTAAGATAAGAGAGTGGAATTATAATAATGATGCAAAAATACCCCTCGGAGTTATGTATAAAAGAGAGGCCGAGACCTTTGACGGAAGGTTTGTAACAAAAGCGAAAATTACTGACCGCGATCCCAATATAAGAGAGTACCTGAAAGGACAGATATAATAATATGGATCCGAATGTACTGCATAATATAAGCTATGGGATGTTCATAGTGTCGTCGAATAAAGATAAGGCCTTGAATGGCCAGATAGCCAATACGGTCTTTCAGATAACGAGTGCCCCCGTTACGATAGCCATCAGTATAAATAATAAGAACCTGACCAACGAATTCATCAAAGCGAGCGGCATATTCGGCATATCCATATTGAGCGAAGAAGCGACCCTTCCCTTTATAGGGAAGTTCGGTTTTAAATCGGGAAGAAACGAAGATAAGTTCAAGGATGTAGGTTACAAGGTGCTGCCTTCGGGATGTCCTATAGTGACCGATTATTCTATAGCATATATAGAGGCAAAGGTGATAAACTGTTTCGACTGCCTGACGCATACGCTCTTTTTAGGCGAGATGACGGATTCTGCCATGTTAAAAGAGGGCAAGCCCATGACTTACGATTATTATCACCAGGTGAAGCGCGGGTTCACGCCGCCATCGGCACCCACATTCATAAAAGGAGAGAAGAGGTAAGTATATGAAACCATTTGAGATCAAAAAAGGGATCTACTGGGTCGGCGCGGTCGATTGGAATGCCAGATCGTTTCACGGCCATACCTATACTACGCAGAGAGGGACCACCTATAACGCATATCTCATCGTAGACGAAAAGATAGCGCTGGTCGACACGGTATACGGTCCATTTGCCAACGAGATGATAGAGAAGATCCGCGATATAGTCCCTCTCGAAAAGATAGACTATGTAATAGCGAACCATGTAGAGACGGATCATTCGGGCGCCCTGCCTGAGCTGATGAAGCTTTGCCCTAAGGCAAAGGTCGTCGGGACCGCGAAGTGCAAAGAGGGCTTATACAAGCACTACTATGGCAACTGGGATTTTCAGGTAGTCAAGACGGGCGACTCGATAAAATTGGGCAAGAGGACGCTTTCTTTCGTAGAGGCGCCGATGATCCACTGGCCAGACAGCATGTTCACATATTGCCCCGAAGAGAAACTTCTTCTCCCGAACGATGCATTCGGACAACATTACGCGACTAGTGAGAGATTCGACGATGGAGTCGACCAATCCGTGCTCATGGATGAGGCGACTAAATATTACGCCAACATTTTATGGCCGCTCGGTTCTATGATATTGAGAAAACTGGAAGAGGTGATGAAGATGGGGATCCCCATCGATATGATCGCACCCAGCCACGGCATAATATGGCGCAAAGATCCGATGAAGATAGTGAACGCTTATCTCTCGTGGGCTAAGAATGAGCACGCGAAGAAGGTCGTCATCATATACGAAACGATGTGGGGAGCCACCGCCAAGATGGCCAGGGCGATAGCCGAGGGCATAACAGATTCCGGAGTGAGCGTAAAGCTATTCGATATAAACCAATCGGACAAGACCGAGGTCATAAGCCAGATGCTGGGCGCCAGGGGCTACCTGATAGGTTCATCGACCCACGACAATTGCATGCTCCCGAGCATAGCCGGATTTCTGGAGCTCTTGAAAGGGTTGAAGCCAAAGGGTAGAAGTGCGGCGGCCTTCGGATCCTACGGCTGGGCGGGCGGAGCGGTAAATTCCATAGAGGATATCCTTAAAGTTGCAGGCCTCAGCATAGCGCTGGCGCCGATCTCATTCAAATATGTTCCCGATCAGAATGAGATGAAGAAGTGTTATGATTACGGGAAAGAGTTCGCGGCTAAACTGTAACAAAACAAAGGAGGGGTAAAATGGGTAAAGAAGGGACGAAGGTAGCGGCGGTAAATGTAAAAGAGTTGATCAAGGACCTTAACAGGGTCTATGCGGATGAATGGCTAGCTCACTATTCTTACCTCTATATGGCAAGGACATGTACGGGTATGATGTACGAAGACATGGGCGAATTTTTAGAGGAGATCGCCAAGGATGAGGCGGAGCATGCGGGAGAGCTGGCCGACAGGATCCAGGAGCTGGGTGGGCTGCCGCTTGCTATTTTCTCGGATCTCGAGAAACAGTGTAATGCCCCCTATCCGAAGCCGCCTAAGAGCACGTCAGATTACAAGGGTATGATAAAGGTCGTCATGGATGCCGAGGCCGGAGCTATCGATGCATACAATAAGATAGCCGAGAAGACAAAAGGCAAGGACCATGTGACATATCAGCTTGTATGCCACATACTCGGAGAAGAGGTCGGACACGAAGAGAAGTTCGAGGATCTACTCGGATAATACCAGGAGGTTTTCATGGCTGAATTAAAGGATACGTTCCAGTCGGCCGACTGGAAGAAGGAGAAACATGTGCCCGCGATCGATTCGCCCGACAAGTGCAAAAAAGGTGAATTGATAAAGGCAACATTCACGGTAGGCAAGGAGATAGCCCATCCCAATACGACGGAGCACCATATCAGGTGGATATCGGTATTCTTTCTGCCGGACGGGGAAAAGTTCCCCGTCCAGATAGCGAGGTCGGAATTCGACGCTCACGGCGAATCCGCAGGCGGACCTAATATGAGCACCGTCTACACCCAACCGGAAACGACGGTGAGTTTCAAAACCGATAAGCCGGGTACCATTTTAGCGTCCAGTTACTGCAATATACACGGATTGTGGCAGAGCTCAAAAAGACTGGAGATATCATGAATAAAAAAGTGAAAGTATATTCCACGCCCACATGCCCTTTCTGCATAAGGGCGAAGCAGTTCTTGAAAGAGAGCGCGGTGAGCTTTGAGGATATCGATGTTTCGGTGAACCAGGAGGCTGCCCAGGAGATGATAAAGAGGTCCGGGCAGATGGGTGTGCCGGTGATCGATATCGAGGGCGAGCTGATCGTCGGTTTCGATAAGGATAAGATAAAGAGATCATTGGGACTGTAAACTAAAAAAACATGTACGACCTCATCATCATCGGCGCCGGTCCGGCAGGGATCACGGCGACAGTCTACGCCGCCAGAAAGAAGATGGATTTTCTCGTCATCTCCGGCGATATAGGCGGTCAGGCGGCGTGGAGCGGAGATATAGAGAACTACACCGGTTACCAGTTCATCACGGGCCCGGAGCTCGCCTCGAAGTTCGAAGAGCATATGCGTAAATACGGCGTGGCGATGAAAGAGCCCGAGAGCGTCCTGGATCTTAAAAAGGTGGATGACAAGGTCGTAGTAAAGACCGATAAGGGTCAGTATGAATCCAAGACCGTTATCATCGCTTCGGGAAAAAGGTCCAGAGAGCTTTCAGTCCCCGGAGAGAAAGAGTTCAAGAATAAAGGCCTTACATACTGCGCCACCTGCGACGGGCCGCTCTTTGCGGGCAGGGATGTCGCCGTAATAGGCGGCGGCAACTCCGCTCTTGACGCAGTGCTCCAGCTGATGAAGATAGCCCGCCGCATCTATCTCATAAACATAGTATCGCACCTGACGGGTGACCCGGTCATGATAGAGAAGGTGCATGAGAGCGAGATCGTGACCGTCATGAACAATGCAAGGGTCCTCGAGATCACGGGTGACGGAATGGTAAGCGGTATTAAAGTAAGATGCGACGGTGAAGAGAAGGCTCTCCCTGTCGGGGGGATATTCGTGGAGATAGGGCTTATACCGAACTCTCATTTTGCTACGGATATTGAAAAGAACGCGCTCGGGGAGATAAAGGTCGATTGCCATAACCGCACCAATATTCCCGGTATATTTGCCGCGGGAGACGTGACGGATGTACCCGAAAAGCAGATAATCATAGCCGCGGGAGAAGGTTCCAAAGCAAGCCTGGCGGCATTCAAATATTTGAATCAACGTAGATGAGCTTTAAGCTATAAGATTATGCAAGACTATAGAGAACTCCTGCAAGAATACAAAGCAAAAAAAACCCTGATAAGAAAGAGGTTGTGTGAATTTAAAGAAGTGGGCCGTGGCAGCGCTAAAGATATATTCACGGAGCTCTGCTTCTGCATATTGACGCCCCAATCGAATGCCCGCCAATGCGATAAGGCTATTCAGGAACTTAAGAAGAAGGGGTTGCTTTTTAAGGCCCCGGCCGGTGCGATACGACCCGTCTTAAAAGGCAGGTCGAGATTTCATAACAAGAAAGCCGAATATCTGGTGAACGCGCGCCGGTCTTTTGACAGGAGCGTCCTTTCCCTGGGCAACATTCTCGATGTGCGGAAGAAGATAGTAGCGAATATAAAAGGCATCGGATATAAAGAAGCCAGCCACTTTTTAAGGAATATCGGTCTTGGTAAGGACATTGCTATACTCGACAGGCATATACTTAGGAATCTGAAGAGGTACGGCGCGATAGACAGGGTGCCCTCATCCATCTCCGTGAAGTCTTACCTTAATATAGAGGAGAGAGCGCGCCTCTTCGCCA